>NHIO02000039.1 GCA_002171975.2 Flavobacteriales bacterium TMED191 | reverse complement strand
TTATACAAAAAAATGATGACTGGAGTGATATAATTAATAATCCTCCACCAAGTTTCATTGATCAAAATACTATTGAATATGACTTTCAAGAAGAAATTTCATTTTTAGGAGGAAATGAATATCGTGATTTTGATATAAAAAGTTTAAGATATTACGGTAAAAATATCTACTCAATCGAACAGCAAATAATACAAAATCAACAAATTTACCATGTTCAACTAAATGACGATTTTATTTTTAATTCTCCAGAATATGAATTCAAATATGATTTAAATGGGAAATATGTCACGTCTATTTCGGAAAATAAAAATAAAGATTATGAGGCGGAATACGCACTAGTTAATTTTAAATTAAAAGCTAATGAGATTAAGCAGGACATCTTTATCTATGGAGAGTTAACAAATTGGGAAATTTTACCTGAAGCAAAAATGAATTATAATGACAAAAATCAAGAGTACTATGGTTATTTATATTTAAAGCAGGGTTACTATAACTATAATTATGTAACACAAAATCATGACAAAAAAATAGAATATCTTGACTCAGACTATCAAGAAACACGTAACCAGTACTCTATATATTTGTATTTCTCGCCAACATGGAGCAACTATGATAGATTAATTGGTATAGGAAAAAACACATCTAATAGCTTAAACTAATGTTATTATTATTAATTTTAAAAACTAAATTTAAATTAAAAAATAATGAATAACTGTATCCCAATAATACCTACTCAAAATTGTGAACCAGTCAAATCCTATAAACCAGGATCACCTGAAAGAAAAGAAGCCATATCAGAGTATAATAAATTAATGAAAAAGGTAGTTGATATACCTATGTTTATCAACGGTAAAAATGTAAAATCTAATAAAACAAAATATATTTACCCTCCTCATAATCATAAACATATAGTAGGTAAATATTATGAAGGGAACAAAAATCATATCATGAATGCAATTGATTCTGCATTAAAAGCAAAAAAAGAATGGGCATCTATGGACTTTGCTGCGAGAGCCTCAATTTTTTTGAAAGCTGCAGAGTTACTTAGAGGACCATTTAGACAAAAAATAAATGCTGCAACTATGATTGGTCAATCAAAAAATATTTTTCAAGCAGAAATTGATGCATCATGCGAACTAATTGATTTTTTAAATTTTAATGTAAAATTTGCTAATGAAATATATCAAAAACAACCTGAATCATCAAAAGGAATATGGAATAAAATGGAATATAGACCCCTAGAAGGTTTTGTCTTTGCTATTACTCCTTTTAACTTCACCTCAATTGCTGCGAATTTATGTTTTGCTCCTGCGTTAATGGGAAACACAATTGTCTGGAAACCCTCTGATAGTCAAATTTATTCTACTAAAGTTATCATTGAGCTATTAAAAGAAGCAGGACTTCCTGATGGAGTTATTAATGTAATTTATACAGATCCTGTTATGACAAGTAATATAATATTTAAACACCGTGAATTTGCAGGTGTTCACTTTACAGGTTCAACAAAAGTATTTAAAAATATATGGAAGACTATTGGAAATAATATTCAACTATATAAAAATTATCCAAGAATTGTCGGCGAAACAGGGGGAAAGGATTTTATTCTTGCGCACAATTCTGCTGACATTAAAGAAATAACAACCGCTCTAATAAGAGGTGCATTCGAGTATCAAGGACAAAAATGTTCAGCTGCATCTAGAGCATATATCCCCTCTAGCTTATGGAAACGCATCAAAAATGAACTAATCAAAGAACTAAAAACTATATGCGTTGGTGACCCAGAAGACTTTTCTAACTTCATGAATGCTGTTATTCATGAACAATCATTTGATAAATTAAGCAAGGTCATTAAAAAAGTTAAAAAAAATAAATCTGCTGAAATTATTTTTGGAGGCGAGGTAGATAAAAGTGTAGGTTATTTCGTTCAACCAACAGTAATAGTTACAAAAAAAGCGAATTTTTTCACAATGGAAGAAGAATTATTTGGACCAATCTTAACTATCTTTATATATCAAGATAAAAATTTTGATAAAACTCTTAAACTTATAGATGAAACATCAGAATATGGATTAACTGGTGCAGTATTTGCAAAAAATAGAAAAATAATTAACGAAAGTTTAAAATACTTACAAATGTCGGCAGGTAATTTTTATGTTAATGATAAACCGACCGGAGCCGTTGTATCTCAGCAACCATTTGGTGGTGGGAGGTCATCAGGCACAAATGATAAAGCTGGATCTCATCTAAATTTATTAAGATGGGTATCACCAAGAACAATAAAAGAGAATTTTTTACCGGACAAAAACTATAGATATCCATTTTTAGAAAAATGAATCGACTTAAAGAAGTTTACAACAAAACACCTGAATGGATGAAAAGTAAATATTTTTTATCTGGATTCGTCTTCTGTGTATGGATAGCTTTTTTTGATACTCATTCTATCAAGAATCAAATAAAGAAATCACAACATATAAAAAAGATAGAGCAAGATATAAATTATTATAATAAAGAAATTCAAACTGACCTCGACATAATTAAAACATTATCTCAAGATACATTATCACAAGAACTCGAAAAATATTTTAGACAAGAAATGTTTTTATCAAAAAAAAATGAAGAAATTTTCATAATTGAATAGTAAAGTGAAATATGAAAAAAAGTAAATTATTTGATAAAAATAGTTTTCAAAAGCAAAGAAAACAAGATTGGTCTGCTAGTATCAATCATCGAGATATTTCATTTAACTATAAAAACAAGTCCTTTGACCCAATATATTTTAAGGATGAAATAAACGATACTACAACATTTAATAAAAATGGAGAATGGTTAATTGCATCAGAAGTGGATATCATTTCTGAAAAAAAAGCAAATAAAGAAGCCATAAAGCTTCTTGAAAAAGGAGTTGATTCTATTACTTTTTTAAATTTCAAAAAACATAATCTTGAAATTATTCTTAAGAATATTCAAATTGATATTATTAGATTGAATTTTAAAAAAATTGAAAAAATTGATTTTCTTATTAACTCATTAGTAGAAATAGCTAAACAAAGACAAATTAATACTCAACAACTATTTGGTTCATTTTATATAAAAAATATTTCAAAAAAAGACTACACTAACTATATCAAAATACTTCCGAAATTCCATTATCATCAAATTGATATATCATCATTTAATTATCAAAAAATTGATAAAACTTTCTTAGACCCAACAAATATCCTGTTTACTTATAAACCAAGCAGTTTGTTCCTTGGGGAAATTAGTTACTTAAGAGCATTTAGAATTAACTTTGAAAAAATATTTCATAGTCCTCCCTACATAGAATGTAGAGTGAACGTTTATGAAAATAAAACACATCCTCTAATAGAATCGTGTACTAAATCAATTGGGGCAATATTAGGGGGGTGTGACTCACTGATAATTGATTCAATTGCTGGAAAAAATTTAAATATCCAACAACAATTAATTTTAAAATATGAATCTTTTTTTAATAAAGTTGCTGATAGTCTAAATGGTAGTTATTTAATTGAAAAAATTACACAAGAATTTTTGTTAAAGAAGCAGAATTCATACACAAACAAAACTAAAAATACAACATGGGAGACTGCTGAAGGTATAAAATTAAAATCTAAATACTCAATTGATGATATTAAAAAGATTCAACATTTAGATTATGGAGTAGGTAAACCACCGTTTTTAAGAGGTCCTTACTCAACAATGTATTGTGATAAAAAATGGACTATTCGTCAATACGCCGGATTTTCAACTGCTGAAGAATCTAATAAATTCTATAAAAAAAATTTAAAAGCAGGACAAAGTGGACTTTCAGTTGCTTTTGATTTACCAACTCACAGAGGTTATGACTCTAATCATCCAAGGGTATTAGGTGACGTTGGAAAAGCAGGTGTAGCTATTGATAGTGTTGAAGATATGTCAATACTATTTGATGGCATTGATTTACATAACACTTCTGTATCAATGACTATGAATGGGGCAATTTTACCAATTATGGCCTTTTTTATTGTTGTAGCAAAAAGAAAAAAAATACCGCTCTCTAAAATAAGTGGTACTATTCAAAACGATATACTAAAAGAATTTATGGTGCGAAACACATATATATATCCACCAAATCCATCAATGCGAATTATAAGTGATATATTCAAATACACATCAAAATATATGCCGAAATTTAACAGTATAAGTGTTAGTGGATATCACATGTTGGAAGCAGGTGCTAGTGCTGATATTGAAATTGCTTACACATTAGCAGATGGTCTTGAGTATGTAAGAACAGGAATAAATTCAGGATTAAAAATAGATGAATTTGCTCCAAGACTATCATTTTTCTGGGGCGTTGGTATGAATTTTTTTACAGAAATTGCCAAAATAAGAGCAGCTAGAATATTATGGGCAGAAATGATGCAAAAATTTAAACCCAAAAATCCTAAATCCATGATGTTAAGGTCACATTGTCAAACATCTGGCTGGAGCTTAATTGCACAGGAACCTGAAAACAATATTACTAGGACAACTATAGAGGCTGTGGCTGCAGTACTTGCAGGGACTCAATCACTTCACACAAATGCATTAGATGAAGCAATGAGCCTACCGACTGAAAAGTCCGCAAAAATAGCAAGAGATACTCAATTGTTTTTACAAAAAGAAACCGATATATGTAAAACTATTGATCCATTTGGAGGATCATATTACTTAGAAAAAGTAACACATGAGATTTTAACAAAAGCTAAGAACTATATTAAAGAAATAGAAAAGGCAGGAGGAATGTCAAAGGCAATTGAAAAAGGAATTCCAAAACTTAAAATCGAAGCATCGGCGATAAAAAGACAAGCAAATATTGACAATGCTAACAACCTAATTATTGGTTTAAATTGCTTTCAAAATAAAAAAAATAAAGACTTAAATATTTTAGAAATTAACAACAAAAAAGTTCAAAAAAAACAAATACAAAAACTTGAAGAAATAAAAGAAAGTAGAAATCCAAAACTTGTAAAAAAATACTTAGATAAAATATCTCAAGGGTGTGCTACAAATAAGCAGAATTTACTCTCACTTGCTATTCAAGCTGCAGAAAATAAAGCTACATTAGGAGAAATATCATATGCCTGTGAAAAAATCTTTGGACGTTATCAAGCAAATACAATAATAAACTCAGGAATTTATGCTATGGAACAAAACAAAAACAAACAATTTATCTTAGCTCAGACTTTAACTGAAAAATTTAAACACAAATATGGACGTAGACCAAGAATCCTAACAGCAAAACTTGGTCAAGACGGACATGATAGGGGTGTTAAAATCATTGCAACTAGTTTTTCAGATATGGGTTTTGACGTTGATATTGCACCACTTTTTCAAACACCAGAAGAAATTGCAAAACAAGCTATAGAAAATGATGTTCATATAATTGGTATTTCATCATTAGCAGGAGGACACAAAACACTAATACCAAATCTAATCCAATGTTTAAAAGAGCTGGGAAATAATAATACTATGGTAATAGCAGGAGGTATTATTCCAAAAAAAGACTATCAATACCTAATAAATAAAGGAGTTAAAAAAATATTTGGACCAGGAACAATTGTTGTAGAGGCTGCATTAGAAATATTAAAAGAATTAATTTAAACAATGACTACAAAAGAGTATTTAAACGGGATTTTAAAAAATAATCGATTTATTCTAAGCAAAGCAATTACTCTAATCGAAAGTTCCTTAGATAAGGATCAAAAAAAATCTGTTGAAATAATTGAAAACTGTATAGATTTAAAAAGAAAAACTATACGTATTGGAATTAGTGGAACCCCTGGAGTTGGCAAAAGTACGTTTATTGAGTCATTAGGTTTGTATTTAGTTCGACAAAAATATAAAGTTGCTATACTAACTATCGATCCAAGTAGTACAATTTCTAAGGGAAGTATTTTGGGGGACAAAACTAGAATGCAAAAATTAGCAAATAATGATTTGGCATTTATACGACCATCTCCTAATAATGGAAAACTAGGTGGAGTTCACAATAGTACAAAGGATGTTATTACTTTGTGTGAAGCAGCTGGGTATGACATCATTATTATTGAAACTGTTGGTGTAGGACAATCAGAAATGTCTGTTCAACTAATAACAGATTTATTTTTATATCTAACATTAGTTGAAAATGGAGACGATTTACAATTTATTAAAAAAGGTGCCTTAGAATTAAGTGACATGATAATCATTAATAAAATGGATTTAAATTTTGAAAAAGCTAAACAAGTTAAATTTAGCCTAGAGAATCATCTAAATATGTCAAGTGAAAAAAAACAATATATTTTCACATGCTCTGCATTAAAAAATTCTAATATAAAAGAAATATGGAATAAGATTGAGTCCTTATTTCAGAAAAATTGGAATAATAATACTATTCAATTAAATAGAAATAAACGAAATGTAATTTGGTTAAAGAAATTAATTAAGGAGGGTTGGATTAAAATTTTAAAACAAGATAGTAAATTTCAAAAAAAAATATCACACTATCACAAATACCCCCCACAAAATACTAGGAAAATTGCTTTAGAAATATTAGGTCAGTTAGATTTAAATTAGATTTTTTATAATATCTGACGTGGAAACCCCCTCTGATTCAGCCTTGTAATTTTTAACTAATCGATGCGCTAAAACCCATGAAGCAACGTGCTGAATATCTTCAATATCAGGAGAGTACTTTCCTGCTAAAATTGCATTAAACTTTGCTCCTAAAACCAAGTACTGTGAAGCTCTTGGACCAGCCCCAAAACTTATATACTTATTAACATAATCAGAAGATTTATCACGGTTAGGTCTAGTTCTATGAACTAATTCAACTGCATATTGAATAACATTATTATTTACCGGTATGTCTAAAATTAAATTCTGATAATTTAATATCTCTTCAATTGTAAATAATGATTTAACTTCAGCTAAATTAGATAATGTAGTTCTTTTTACTATATCAACCTCCTCTTCAAGAGTTGGGTAGTCTAAATAAATACTATACATAAATCTATCTAACTGAGCCTCAGGTAATGGGTATGTTCCCTCTTGTTCGATTGGATTCTGAGTGGCTAATACAAAAAAAGGACTAGACAAATGATGTGCCTGTCCTCCTACAGTGATTGTCTTTTCTTGCATGGCCTCA
Organism: Flavobacteriales bacterium TMED191; assembly: GCA_002171975.2. Classification (NCBI taxonomy): domain Bacteria; kingdom Pseudomonadati; phylum Bacteroidota; class Flavobacteriia; order Flavobacteriales; species Flavobacteriales bacterium TMED191. Next base: position 22,161 of record NHIO02000039.1, on the reverse strand, counting down.
AGTAAAGCAGATTGAGTTTTTGGAGGAGTGCGATTAATTTCATCGGCTAATAAAATATTACAAAAAATTGGTCCTTTAATAAACTTAAATTGTCTATCATTATCTAACACATCGCTACCTATTATATCTGAAGGCATTAAGTCGGGAGTAAATTGAATACGATTAAATTGTAGACCAAGTATTTGTGATATTGTATTCACTAATAAAGTTTTTGCTAGTCCAGGAACTCCAATTAATAAAGCATGGCCTCCAACAAAAATAGTACTTAATATTTGTTTAACAGCTTGATTTTGTCCAACAATAACTTTAGAAATTTCAGTATTTGCCAATGTATATTTAGAAACTAATTTGTCTATTAATTTAATATCTTTACTATTATTCATTGTTCTAATAAATTTTTATAAAAGTCATGCTCAACTGATTTGTCAGTAAATTGAACATGTAATTTTGGTAGATTTTTTTGATACCAATCCTTCAACACCTCTTCTTTTTCTAATTGAAAACAATAATTTTTCAAAAACACATAATCATCATCTAAATTAGCAATATGTTCATCTTTCTTATCAACAAGTTTAATTATTCTATACGCTTCAGCGCCATTTTCAAGTTTTATATAAATAGGCTTTATTATAGACCCAACAGAAATTGTTGATATTTCATTGTAAACAACATGATCTAAATCATCCTGAGTGAAAAAAGAATTATTTGTATTTGGATTAATTAATAAGCCGCCGTTGTATCTTGTACTCTTATCAGAAGAAAACTTTTTCGCAGCAGATTCAAAATTAATTTCATCATCAATAATCTCTAATCTTAGTGAATCTAAAAAATCTTTCGCAGCGAGCATATCATTATTGGATATTTTTGGAGTCATTAATATGTGTCTAACATCAATTTTATTTCCTTTTCTTTGGATTAGTTGGGCGATATGATAACCATACTCAGTTTTAAAAATTTCTGACAACTCGTTCACATCTAAGCTAAATGCAACTGATTCAAACTCTCTAACAAAATCCCCTTTATTAATATTATAATAAGCACCTCCATTTCTGGACGAACCAGGATCTTCAGAATATAAAATGGCCATAGTAGCAAAATCTGCACCATTCATAATTCTTGTTCTTAAATCTTCTAATTTAGAAAGTGTTTCTTCAACAGATTCAGTGGCAGCTTTAGGAGTTTTAATAATTTGAGCAACTTGATATTGATCAGGAATTAATGGAAGACTATCTACATTAAAAGAATTATAAAAAATTTCTACATCTGATGGGGAGACACTCACGTCCTTTGTTATCTCAAATTGCATTTTTTGTATCAAGAGTTGATTATTTATTATTGGTGTTAATTCATCAGTTAATTCACTAATAGATTTATTAAAATAGTTCTCTACTTTTTCTTGTGAACCTAATTGCTCTTGAAAAAATAAAATCCGTTGATTTACTGTATTTTCAAGTTCTGCTATATCAACCTCTAAACTATCTTGTGTCGAAAAATGTAGTAACATTTTTTGATAAAATAAATCTTCAATTATTTTATCTCTCATATCATCCTCATCATCAATTACTAAACCTTGATTTTTGTACTGAAGAATCTGATCTTCAATATCACTGTAGAAAATTACATGATCGCCAATAACAGCATAAACTCCATCTACTAAAACTCTTTCTTGTGAAGAAGAATATGCAGTAAACATCAAAAATGTGAATAAGAAAAATCTAATCATAAATTTCAAAATTATTATTTATTATAGCATCTTCAACTAAATCTCTTTCTATATTATTAATAAGTTCTTTTTTTCTTTTATTAATAATAATTTTATTGATTAACGAAGATACATATTCTAACGGTGAAGAAGTACCTTTTAGTTTAAAATCTTGAATAAAAAGAAAATACAAGTAAGTGCTATCTTCTAGTTCTACTACATGATTTTTTTTTATTTTTTGCATATTCGTTAATAAGTCATAGAACTCTTCAGGAAGTTCATTAACAACATCTAACCAACTTACCCAATCAACATCAGTTAAAAAAAATTTTTCCGCAAACTGTAAGCAATAATCATAAAAATCATCACTATCTGAGGGAAAATTATCTTTTAAATAGTTAATGTTAGGAGCAATTTTTTTAATTTTTACATATTGTAATTTAACCACATCCTCTTTTAAATGAAAATTATCAATATTGTTTTGAAAGTAGTCTTCCACTAATTTGTCATTTACAATTGTATCTAAATGCATCTGTATTAAAAATTGTTTATAATAATGCGTTAGTAGAGAAGATCTATAAAGTTGTACCAGACTATCAATGCTAGACGGATCGCTATCATCTATATTAAATTTGGCCTTATTCACTAAAAGTTCTTTAGTTGCCCATTGATTTATAAAATTTGTTACAAAAATTATGCTGTCCTGATTGTTTAAGGTTTTAGGTAATTGATCATAATACAAGTAACTATCAAAAACTCTAGCAACTTTCTTTCTATTTTTTTCTTGATTATGACAAGAAAAAAGAAGAAAAAGGCAGATTGTGAAAAATATTTTTTTGAACATCAAATGTTATTGGATTGCTGTATTATAAATTTTACCATTCCAACCAAAAAAAGTATTTTGTGAAGACCCAAGTAACTTAGTAGTATGTATAAATATAGAATTAAAACTTGTCTCTGAATCAATCTTTAAGTTATTGGAACTGTTGTCAAATAAATCATGTTTAGAATTAAACTTTCCTGCTTGAGCTAAAGCAAATAATTCATTATTAATAATTACCTTATGTTTTTTTTCCAATCTGCTTAGCCATTTTTTTTCTAAAAATATTTGATAATCAGATATAACTACTCCCTTAACATCCTCTAATAGCTTATACGAAGAATTTAGTAGACTATCTATGAAAATGATATTATTATCAGTTGTTATAATCAAATCATTCTGACTTAATTTATCAAATGATACATCAAAAATAAATTTATCAATGAGAGAATTGTCGCCTGGAGCAAAAATATCTTCATTGAGAGAAAGGTTTAATGTTGATGATTTATTAATGGTATTTAATAAATTTTGACTATCACTCCCACGCTTTAACTTTCTCTTTACTCTCTTCTGTATATTTATATCACTGCAAGAATAAATTTTAGCTTTTACTCTATTTGGCCAAACATAATTAGTTTTATTATCAGAATAATATTGTTGTAAACCTAAGGTGTCCGAAATAGCCATATCCCACACCTCATCTTTTTGTAATTGATACATTAAAATACCATCATGATATTCATTATATAAAAGTCTAAATTCATCATATTTTTCTTCTAAATTAGCGCTTTCAACTTCTAAAATCATTTGTTCTTTGAATGTGTCATATAATTCATCAACAATTAATTTATAATTATCTATATTTTTTGCATTTAATCTAGATTTAAAAGAATTTAAATAATTTGCAAAATCTTCTTGAAAAACATAACGTTGTTTTACATCATATTGATTATTAAACACAAACATAATATGACCTACTCCATTTAGTTTTTCCAAAATATCCCCCCCGCTTAAAAACTCATCATTAATTTCATTGTAAAAAAATTCTTTTGCATATAAATTCTCTACAAAACCCCATTCTTTTTTTAATCTATCCAGAACTATATTCCTGGTTTTTTGTGATCTAGAATCTCTCTCAATACGTTTTTTAAGGGATGATTTAATGTCGCTGAAAGAAGGCAGGCTCTTTTTATTAATTAATTTAACAATATGCCAGCCGAAATCTGTTTGAAAAGGTTTTGAAAATGCATTAATTGAATCTAAAGAAAATGAAACATCTTCAAACTCTTTTACCATTTTATTTGTTCCAAACCAATCTAACTCACCACCATTAACAGCAGATTTCTTGTCATCTGAGAATTTTTTTGCTAGAGTAGAAAAATTTACACCCGCTAGCAATGAATCGTGAATTTCATTTATTTTATTAAGGGCTGAAGAATTTAATTTATCTGCACCTTCATTATTATTTCTAATTAAAATATGTGCTACTTTAACTTCTCCTCTAGATAAACGTTTATCGTTAACTTGTAAAATATGATATCCGAATCTTGTTCTAACGATATCCGAAATATTGCCTATGTCAGTATTATAAGCTGCTGTCTCAAATGGATAAACCATATATAAAGCAGAGAAGTAACCTAAATTTCCATTGTTTTCCTTTACAGACGGGTCATCTGAGAATTTTTGAGCTAAACTTACAAAACTCTCACCTTCATCCAACTTTCTTTTTATGTCAATAGCTTTATTAAAGGATTTAAGTGTGTCATTATTATCGTTGACTTGTATTAAAATATGACTAGCCGAAACTTCATATTTTAATCTTTCATAAGCTTCATCCAATAATAATTCAGACACCTTATTATCAGTCAAATAAGGTTTGACTAGTTGTTTACGATATCCTTCTAACTCTCTCTGAAATGAGGATACGGTATCTAAACCTAATTGTTCAGCCTCTACAACTTTTAACTTAAACTTAACATATAAATCTAAATACTCTTTTAAGGACTCATTAATTTCTAGTGTATCAGTATCTAACTTATTTTTATAATAATTTTGCATAAAATCATAAACATCTATTTGTGTTTTTCCAATAGAAAAAAGAGTGTTAGAATCTTGTGAAAAAAGATTACAACATATAAAAATTGTAAAATATAATATTGATTTTCTCATTGTATAATAAAGTTATCGTCGACTATAATTAGGAGCCTCCTTGGTTATTGTAACATTATGTGGGTGACTTTCGTTAACACCAGCACTTGTTATTTTAGTAAATTTAGCACTTCTTAGTTGCAGTAAGTCCTTAGCTCCACAATATCCCATACCTGACCTTAATCCACCTATGTACTGAAACAAGACTTCTTTCAACTTACCTTTGTAAGGTACTCTTCCAACAATCCCTTCAGGAATCTTCTTATTAGTAACTTTACTGTCCTGGAAATATCTATCAGCAGACCCCCTTTGCATAGCATCAATCGAACCCATACCTCTATAAGTTTTAAATTTTCTCCCTTCATATATGACGGTTTCGCCAGGGGATTCTTCCAAGCCAGCCAATAAGGAACCTAACATAACTGAAGAAGAGCCAGCTGCAAGAGCTTTAACAATGTCTCCAGAAAAACGAATTCCACCATCTGCAATAACAGGTATGTTGGCTTCATTGGCTAATTTAGCAACTTCAAAAATTGCAGTTAGCTGTGGAACTCCGACACCAGATATAACCCGTGTAGTACATATTGAACCTGGTCCGATACCAACTTTGACTGCATCAGCACCTTTAGAAATTAATAACTTTGCAGCTTCAGGTGTCGCAATATTACCCACTACACAATCGGTTTTAGGAAATTTTGATTTAATTTCTGTTAATGTATCAACTACTAATTTACTATGTCCATGTGCAGTATCAATAACTAATGCATCAACTCCCGCATTTACTAAACCCTCTGATCTTAATATAGCATCCGAACCTACCCCAATAGCAGCAGCAACACGTAACCTTCCTAAAGAATCTTTACATGCTTTTGGTTGTTCCTTGACCTTCATAATATCGCGATATGTAATAAGACCAATTAAATTATTTTCTTTATCTACAACAGGTAGTTTTTCAATACGATTTTTTTGTAATATAACTTCTGCTGATTCTAAAGACGTTGATTTATCTGTTGTAATTAAATTTGATGATGTCATAATATTAGCGACACTTTGATTTAGATTCTTTTCAAATCTCAAGTCTCTATTAGTAATAATTCCAACTAATTTATTGTTCTCATTAAGAATAGGTATACCGCCAATATTATTATCAATCATAATTTGTTGAGCTTCTGAGGCTGTAGCAGTATTAAATAATGTAATCGGATTTAAAATTAATCCACTTTCAGATCTTTTTACAGAAGTTACCTGCTTCACTTGATCCTTAATAGACATATTCTTATGAATTACTGAAATACCTCCTTCTCTAGATAAACCAATAGCCATTTGTGACTCAGATATTGTATCCATAGCAGCAGATACTATTGGTATACTGAGTTTAATATTCCTAGAAAAAAAAGTATTAGTAGAAACATCACTAGGCAAAACTTCTGAGTATGAAGGAACTAACAAGGCATCATCGAATGTCAAACCTTCTTTTAACAAATGATTAAAATTCATAAAATAACTTATAAATGGGGTGCAAATTTAAGAAAAATTAAGATATAATATAAAATAAAACATTTTATAATTGACTAACCTTTGATTTAGCGAAATTAAATTCGTTAATTATTTCTTGCATAATTTCAGATGCTGGTTGTATTTTTTCTAATAAACAGGATACCTGACCAATTTCTAGTTCTCCATTTACCAAATCACCTAAAAACATACCTTTCCTAGCTCTTCCCTTTCCTAAAATATTATTTAAATCTGTAACTGACGCATTATTTAAATATGCATTTTTTAACTCAGAATAAAAAGCATTCTTAATCATTCTTACAGGTGTAATTTCTTTTAAAGTTAAAATAGTATCTCCTGCTTCTAATGACGAAATTTTATTTTTAAAATTAATGTGAGCTGAACTCTCTTTAGACATGACAAATCTGCTTCCAATTTGCACTCCATCTGCACCAAGAATCATAGCAGCTAACATCGAAAACCCGGATGATATTCCTCCGGCTGCAATTAGAGGTAAGTTAACATGTTTTTTAATTAATGGAATTAAACAAAAACTTGTCATTTCCTCTCTACCATTGTGACCACCTGCTTCAAAACCTTCACATACTAATGCATCAACACCTGCTTTAAATGCTTTTTTTGCAAATTTCAAATTAGACACAACATGAACAACAATGATATTATGTTTTTTTAATTTTTGAGTCCAAATTTCAGGGTTACCCGCAGAAGTAAATACAATAGGGACATTTTCTTGAATTATAATATCAATATGTTCAGAAGCATAAGGGAAAAGAAGGGGCAAATTCACAGCAAAATTATATTTAGTATTAAGGCGACACTTTTGAATATGTTCCCTTAAAACATCTGGACGCATAGAGCCAGAACCAATAATCCCAAGTCCCCCACTGTTACTAACAGCAGATGCTAACCGCCACCCACTACACCACACCATGCCAGCTTGAATAATNGGTTCTTGAACTGAAAATAATTGAGTAATCTTATTTTTCATCTTTTAATAATAGGGTAAAACTGAGAATTATTAAACTCTAAAAAGTAAACACCTTTAGATAAATGTGACAATTCATTAACAATAAGTTTATTTTGATCTTTTTCTAAATACTTTGAAAAAATAACACTACCTGTTGTGTTATAAACTTTTATGAGAGTGTTTTTCTCAAGACTATAATCGACAGAAAAATAATCATAATAAGGGTTAGGATAGATTTTTAAATCTTCTAAATNTGGATTAGTTTCTAAATCGTTTAGAAAACAAAGGTAAAAATTTGGAATACCATGACCTAAAGAATCGTTGGGGTTCGCAAATAAATGGGCAGAATTCTGAATCAACTCAAAAATATCCATGTTATTAATATCTGGGTTCTGCATTGATAAAGCTTGCCATAAACAAGCGGATAAACCTGAGACGATAGGTGCTGAAAAAGAGGTGCCATTTGCATATCTAATTGTTGAGTCTTGATCAGCAACAACAGAAGATACACCCTGTGCACATATATTAGGCTTAACACGTCCATCATATGTAGGTCCCCTAGAACTAAACGAAGCTATTTGACCTAATTCATTAACTGCACCAACAGCCAATACACTATCTCCATCTGCAGGCGCACCAATATAATACCATCCATTATTCCCACTATTTCCCGCACTATTAACAACTAATATTCCTCTAGAAGCTGCAAAATCCGCGGCTTGAGTTATGATGGTAGAATTTCCATCCATATCAAAATATGAATGACTATTTAATGTNTCATCATATAAAATAGTATAACCTAATGAAGAATTAATAATATCTACGCCAATTGAATCTGCATATTCAGCTGCAGCTGCCCAGTAATCTTCTTCAACCAAAGTTTCTGAGGCAGAATCTTCAGTTCTAAATAATAAATAATTTGCATCAGGAGCAGTTCCTATTAAACTATCGGACATATAGCCCCCCATTGTAGAAAGAACCATAGTTCCATGCACACTGCCATTAAAAACATCAGTATCATTATCTACAAAATCATATGTGTGAGTAATTTGATTATTTAGCCATAAATTATTAAAAATAGGCAAAGATTCAACGCCAATAAAACCAGCATCAAAAACTGCAATATTAATTCCACTACCTAAAAAACCTAAATTATGTAAATCAAGCCCTCCCAACATATCAATTTGATTAGAAGAAACACCATAAGACAAGTTGGAATTAACCCTTAATGAAGTATTTGACTTATGAAATTGATAGGGAANATTTTTTTTTTCTGGCACTAATTTTAATAATGGTTTTATTTGTTTAACAAAATCATATGACAATAATGAGTCTAAAATCATCTGAGACTTAATTTCAACACTTACAGCGTTTAACCATCTTGAGGTTCGACGAATTTTAATATCATGACTTGTTATAATTTCAATATAAGATTCACAGATGGCATAATCATAAAAATCTATAGGAATATTTTTTATAAAACGTTTATTTTGAGAAAACTGGGACAAACTAATTGATGAATCACAATCTTTATCTGTAAAATATATCCAACAAATATCCGACTGAGAAAACGAAAAAGATGTCAATGAAAAATATATTATGTAAATAGTTCGCATTATAGTTATAAATATAATCTAAAAAGATTTACAAAAAATATAATTTAATAATCTGAATTAAAATTTTTTTTTTTATTAAAAAACCTTGCTCATCATAGAACTCCCAAATTGAATCTTTCCGACCAACTTTAAACACACCTTTTGATTCCAACACCTCGCCTTTTTTATTATAAAAAAATTTAACAAAACCATGAGGNAAATTATTTTCATAATTACATATCATATTTAAAAAACCTGAACGATAAAATTTNCTNCCTAATCCATTTTTTTNACCATTAACAAAATAATAAGATTCTGCAATAGTCTCATTATTGTAAAAATATAAAGACTCGCCATTCAAAACACCCTGATCGTATTGTTCCTGTTGTATTTTTTTACCTGAAGCACTATAAGTAATCCATAAGTTATTTTTTTTATTAGCATAATAATAACCTTTTGACTTAATTGACCCTGAAGAATAATAAACAGTTGCCATACTAGTTAAACCTGTATCCAGATAATTTANTTTNATTGCTAAATTTCCAGCTAAATCATAGTATTTAAAAACTCCGAACTCTTTACCATTCCAAAATTGCCCATCATACTTGATCTGACCATTTGAATGATATCCTGTCCATACACCCTGTCTTTCACCATTTTCGTTAAACATATTTTGTGCACAAGAAAAATTGATGAAAGAAAAGAAAATAGAAATACTAATTATTAGATTGATCATATAATAAATTAAATTTATGTGCAAAATTTGACCATGTAAAATTAATCTGTTTTTTCTTTACAGATTTAACAAATTTTTCTTCTCTATTGTTTTTATAAAAATCAACTAAAGCATCTGCTATTGAATCTATATTAACATCAACTAAGTAACCATCTTGTTGATTTACAACATATTCTGACAAACCACCAACATTTGTTAAGATAATTGGCTTATTGAAATTATATGCAATCATAGACACTCCACTTTGTGTTGCTGAAATATAAGGCTGAACTACAATATCCGAAGCACAGAAATAATTTGCCACATCTTGATTTGGTATATAAGAATCATATAAATAAATATTTTTGAGTTTCAAATGATTAATTTTTTTTAAATATTTTTCTTTAGCATCATAAAATTCTCCAGCAATTATTAAGTTAAGATTTAATTCCTTTATCTTTTTAGAAGCCATTACATCTAATAATAGATCTAAACCCTTGTAACTTCTGACAAGTCCNAAAAANAAAATACACCTTCCTTTAATTGATGAGGAAGGCAACCCTATTTTTTCTCTNGCTTCTTGTTTATTCACAATATCTCCAAANACATTATANACAGGATGAGGAGATAAATAAATATTTTTATTTTCAACCTTACTAAAATTCAATAAATCTTTTTTAACAGATTCAGACATTACAAAAAAAGCATCACAGGAACCTAGAAAATAAGAAGTTAATATACTTTGAAAAGGGACTGATTCATGCGGATAAACATTGTCAATCCAAGCAATTATATATATAGAATTTCTTCTTAATATCTTACAAATCACACTTAAACAAAAAGCAAAATAAGGATGCCAATATCTAACAATAACATATTTTGGCTTTTCTTTAATAATATATCTAGCAGCTTTTAACCAAGAAAAAGGATTAAGAGTATTAATCAAATTTTCAACACCATCTATTTTAAAATTAACTCCATCCATAAATTGTTTCTTACCAGGAAAGAGAACAGTAGGATACTGCAAACTATAAGAAACTATCTTAACATCATCCTTATTAATCTTGAAAGCATTAAACAAAGCTTGATTGCTTTCAGAAATACCTCCTCTGAGAGGATATCCAGGACCTATTATAATTTTCTTCAACAATTTAAAATCCTATTTTTTTATTAATTCTCTCAACACTATCCAGTGGTTTNTTCTGAATAATTAATTCACCCAAAAATCCTGACAAAAATAATTGAGACCCGATAATCATAAATAACATAGACAAAAAGAACAAAGGTCGGTCAGTCATGTTAAATTGCAATAAAAATATTTTAGCAAAGGTAAGATAGACAGCAATTATAAAGCCTATCAAAAAACATAATATACCTAATAATCCAAAAAAATGCATTGGAGTTTTACCAAACTTATTTATAAAAGAAATAGAAATTAAATCCAATAAGCCATTTGAAAATCTATTCCATCCTCCATATTTTGTGACACCATAAGTTCTCTTTCTATGATGGACAACTCTTTCACCTATTTTTAAATATCCTTGATGTTTAGCTAACAAAGGAATATATCTATGCATTTCACCTGACAATCTAATGCTCTTAACAACATGAATTGAATAAGCTTTTAAACCGCAATTAAAATCATGTAGTTTTATACCAGACATAATTCGTGTAGCCCAATTGTATAATTTTGTTGGCATAGTTTTAGATAATGGGTCCAGTCTTTTCTTTTTCCAACCAGAAACCAAATCATACCCATCGTTTTCGATCATATTATAAAGGGCTAAAATTTCATTTGGATCGTCCTGTAAATCAGCATCCATTGTAATAACAACATTTCCCTTTGCATGTAAAAAACCAATATCCAATGCAGCAGATTTTCCAAGATTTCTTTTAAAATTAATAGCTCTAATATCAAAATTATCATATCGTTTGACCGAATTATGTAAATCTGTTAAAATAGTCCAAGTAGAATCCGTACTACCATCATCTATAACAATAATTTCGTAAATAAAGTTTGAAGAAGATAGAACAGATTGAATTTCACCTATAAGAATTTGTATAGATTTTTCTTCATTAAATGCAGGTATAATAATCGACAAATTCATAATTATCTGATTTTTTTCATTAGTAAAGATATGAGTGATGTAAATAGTGTGCAAGGCATTAACCAAAATATATATGAATTTAATTGAGCAGTGAAAGAAAAATTGTTCAAAGGGACTGAAAAATTTAATCCATCATCCAGATGTAATAATAAACTTGGCAACAAGCCATATATTCCAACAACATTTTCATCAAATGAGTTATATAAAAAATATATGAATACAGTATAAACTAATGATGAAGTAGCCATCATTAAAAAATTTATAGAAAAATAGTCTTTGAATGAAGACACCAATTTTTTAAGATTAATTGACGTAAAAATTGGAAACAATAAAAAAAATATTAGAAAACAAATTGTATTAATGCGAGTCTGAAATAATAATTTATAATTAAAAATATAAAAAAAAAAAGTTATTAAGCACAAACCAAAACCCATCACAATTCCTCTATTAAAAGCATAATTTCGATATTTTGGTAACATATTTTTAATTACAAATATAAAAGTAATTGTAAAATAATTTTAATTTTGTAGTGGGCAAGTCTTGTGCAACCAGCTCCCAACGAACCTCCCCAGAGTCGGAAGACAGCAAGGATAAATTGGTTGTAGCGGTGTGATACAAGTAGCTTGCCTTTTTTTGTGCAAAAAAAAGCGAGCTTTGCTCGCTTTTAATTTTATATTAAATAATCAGACTTATTTAAATATCTTCAAACTTAACGTCTGAAGAATCTTCAGATGATTCTGGAGTTACTTCAGACTCTGAAGTTGCTTCAGAATCCGAATTCTCGTTTAAATCCTCCTTAGGTGAGGGTGTATTTGATATTACATCTCTTCCCTTTTTATCAAAAATAAAGTCAGCAACTTCTTTAAAACTTGCCGCAAACTCATCAAAATCTTCTTTGTAAAGATAAATTTTGTGTTTTTTGTAATGAGCAGAACCATCATCATTACTGAACTTTTTACTTTCAGTTATAGTCATATAATAATCTTCAGCTCTAGTAGACCGTACATCAAAAAAATATGTCCTTCTACCTGCACGAACAGATTTTGAAAAAATCTCTTCTCTTTCGTAATTTTCTTTTCCTTCCATTATAAAATTTATTAGTTATTTATTTGACAAATCTATAAAAATATATTTATATAAATAATTTATGTCAATCGTATTTGATTAATAAATAACTTTTTAAACAAACCATCTTGCTGCATTAATTCCTTGGAAGTTCCCTCCTGAATTAAAAATCCTGATTTTAAAACATAAATCTTATCACAAATACTTAAAACAGACAATCTGTTAGATGATAGGACAATTGTTGTGCTAGATAAATACTTTGAAATAAAATTTAAAATCTTAAATTCTGTTTCTGAATCAATACTTGATAAGGCATCATCAAGGATTAATATATCTGGCTTAGTGATTAGTGCTCTTGCAATTGCTACCCTTTGTTTTTGACCACCTGACAATGTAATTCCACCCTCACCAACATAAGTATCTAAACCATCAGAAAACGACTGGATTTCAGCAAGTAAACAAAGTTGATCAATAATAAAAATTAAATCCTTATCAAGGATGTTTTTATTACCAAATAAGATGTTATTACGTATTGTATCAGAAAATAAAAAAACGTCTTGTGAAACATATGCAATTTTTTTTCTAAAAATTGACCAATTTATATCCTGAAAACATGTTTTATCAAAAAACAAATTTCCAGAAGACGGTACTATAACACCAGTTAATAATTTGAGTATGGTACTCTTTCCTGAGCCAATATTACCTGCAAAAGCAACTATATTAGACCTTTTTATTGACAAACTTATTTTATTAATTGCAACAAAGTTACTTTTGGGATATACATAACAGATGTCTTTTAGTTTGATGCATTCTTTAAAAATTATATTTTTTAACTGACCTTCATTCTTCCTACTGTAAATTGTAAAGTCATTTTTATTTAAAAACTCATTAATTCTCTCTTGAGAAGCAGAAGCACGCTGAATAACTTCAGTAACCCAACCAACCGATGTAACAGGCCATGTAAGCATATTCACATAGATAATAAATTCAGTAACTTCTCCTATAGTAATTAATCCTTCTAAAACTAAATTACCTCCGACATAAACAGTCAATAAAATACTAACTCCAACTAATAATAACACAAGAGGAAAAAAAACTGAATTTACACGCGCTAATGAAATATGTTCATTCATATATTGATTTGACAATTGATTAAAATGTTTGATAATATTTTTTTCTTTAACAAACGACTTAATTAATCTGATACCTGAAAATGATTCTTGAACTGAGTTAGTTAATGAGGATAATGTTTGTTGAACTTTTGAGCTTCTAAGATTAATTTTATTACTTACTCTATAAATTAAATATGATAAAAGAGGAAGTGGCAATAAAACTACAAAAGTCAAAAAGGGACTCACAAATAGCATTCTAGAAATTATTAGAATTATTAGAGTAATCAAATTAAAGCTATACATAACAGCAGGCCCTAAATACATTCTTACCCTACTCACATCTTCGGTAATTCTATTTAACAAGTCTCCAGAATCATTATTTTGATAGAAATCAAAAGATAGTTTTTGGTAATGTTGATAAATTTCATTTTTTAAATCATATTCTATATCCCTAGAAACAACAATAATATTTTGTCTCATATAAAACATAAAAACACCTCTTAGTAATGCAAATAAAATTAGTAAGGAAGAATATATTAAAAGTGACTGATACAAATCTGAATTAGAGTTGTTATTAATACTACTTAAAGAATTAACAATTAAATTAAAAGACTTTCCTATCAAATTTGCTGGCAAAAGTGCTAAAACGTTAGCTAAAACAACAAATACAAAACCAGTAAATATTTTATTCTTGTATTTAAAGAAAAACTTATTTAAATATTTTAAATGACCCATTATGAAATAAATATTTTTCAATTTATAAATAAAAAAGTTACTTTTGTCGTGCTTACAAAGAATAATAACTTTAATTTATAGTTCATTTACGATGATAAAAATATGTGATATTACTGAATTACCCGAAATAGATAAATCAGTAATAGACTATATGGAAAAGAAAAAACATGAAAAAGTTATTTTCTGTTCTGATACAACAACTAATTTAAAAGCTATTATTGCAATTCACAACACTAGTCTTGGTCCTGCATTAGGGGGGACAAGAATGTGGAATTATAATAATATTAGTGAGGCAACTAAAGACGTGCTTAGACTATCCAGAGGCATGACATACAAAGCCTCTATAACTGGACTTCAACTTGGAGGAGGTAAAGCCGTTATTATAGGAGATTCAAAAAATAAAACTGCAGAAATGATGAGATCATTTGGTAAATTTGTTGAATCACAAAATGGTCAATACATAACTGCCGAAGATGTTGGAATGACAACTCATGACATGGAAATGATTCATAAAGAAACTAACCATGTGGTAGGCAAACCAATAAAACTTGGTGGAAGTGGAGACCCATCTCCTGTTACAGCATATGGTGTACTTATGGGGATGAAAGGTAGTGCTTTTCATAAATGGGGCTCTGATAATCTAAGAGGAAAAAAAGTACTAGTTCAGGGTGTAGGAAACGTTGGTCGTAACTTAATAGAACTTCTCAATAATGAAGAAGCAGAAATATGGGTAAATGAAATTAACCCAGAAAAATTAGGTAAAATAGCTGATGATTATGATGTTAAAATTATATCCGAAAATATCTACGCTGCTGATGTTGATATTTATGCGCCCTGTGCACTTGGGGGCACATTAAATGAAAAGACAATACCTATGTTAAAATGTGCAATTGTTGCAGGTGGAGCGAATAATCAATTAGCAAAAGAAAATATTCATGATGATCTATTAATTAAACATAACATATTATATGCACCTGATTTTTTAATTAATGCAGGTGGCTTGATAAATGTTTATTCGGAATTAAAAGGATTTTCCAACCAGCAAGTAAAAGAAAAAACTGAAACAATATTTGATACAACAATAGAAATTTTAAAAAAATCAGAATCTGAAAACATTTCATCCCAAAAAGCAGCTCTTAAAATTGCCAAAAACAAAATTTCTAAAACCCATAAATCATAAATGCTTCCCAGAAGACATATTAGAATTAAAGTATTTCAGTCTCTTTATACATATTCACAAAAGTTTAAACATCAATCATTTGATTTAAAAAAGGAATTTTCAAAAAATTTAGAATCATATAGAACTCTTTACTACCTAATAATTTATTTATTATTTACAATTCGAGTTATTGCAAAAAAAGAAATTAATACTAATAAAAAAAAACTTCTACCTAAAGCGCATGATTTAAATCCAAATAAAAAATTTATAAATAATAGTATTTTAAAAAAAATCACATCTAAAGAAAAAAATACAAAAATTGATGATATAAAAGTCAATAATGTTTCAAAAAAACTATTTAAAAAGATTAAAAAAACAAAAATATACAATGAGTATATGCATCAAGATGAAAATAACTTGAAAATTGAAAAAACTTTAGTACTTAAAATACTTAAAACTCACATAATAAGCAATGAGGAAATTCATGATTTTATTGAAGAACATTCTATTTATTGGAATGATGACTTACTGATGGTTTATAACACATTACTAGAAAAAATTAACAATGATCATAATATCAACATATTAAAATTGTTTAGACAAAAAGAAGATAAAAACTTCGCATATGAACTGCTTGAAAAAACTATTAAAAATACAGATAAACTCAATCAAGATATTTACAAGTTAGCTGAAAATTGGGATATAGAAAGAATTGCATTAAGTGATTTAATTATTATGAGAATGGCAATTACTGAAATGAAATCTTTTGCTAATATTCCACATAAAGTTACATTAGATGAATATATTGACATCTCAAAGGAGTACAGTTCTCCAAAGAGTAAAGAATTTGTTAACGGGATATTAGATAAATACACAAAAGATATTTTAGAAAAAAAACTTTAATGAATCAATAGATTTATTTATTTTTGAAAACAAATAAAAAATAATACCAACTTAATTACATTTAAACATGAACAAACTATTTTCTATCTCATTATGCTTAATTTTTGCTTTAATTGGTTGCCAAAATGCCTCTGATAAAATTAACAGTGATAAATCTCAAGCAACATCTACACCACAACCTTCAAACACTAATAAAAATAATAATGCAGTTAATGCGCAAATTATAGATGAAGGAGGAAAAGCTCAATTTTCCTGGACAAATAAGGGTGGTCAAGTATGGGACTTTGGAACAATTACACAGGGTGATTCTCCCGAATTTACATTTACGTTTATCAATAATGGTACTGAACCTATGATTATTTCTAATGCAAAAGGAAGTTGTGGCTGTACTGTTCCAAGTTGGCCAAAAGAGCCAATACCTCCAAAAGGTACTGGTGAAATAAATGTTAAATTTAATTCTAAAAACAAAAAAGGAAATCAAAATAAAACTGTTACATTAACTGCAAACACAACACCACCTAACACAAAACTGAGGGTAACTGGAAATATTGAAGTAATAGAATAGTCAAAATTAAATGAATATGTATACACTGTCTCATTTTTTACAAGCATCCGCTCCTGGAGGAATTGCGAGCTTTCTCCCTATAATTCTAATTATATTTGTATTTTATTTTTTTATGATAAGACCACAAATAAATAAACAGAAAAATGAAGACAATTTTCGTTCTCAGTTAAAAAAAGGTGACAAAGTAGTTACAATTGGAGGCATTCACGGCAAAATTACTGCTTTGAAAGAAACAAAAATAATTTTAGAAATTGCTGACAATACCAAAATTACCATTGACAAACAATCAATATCTAGAGACAAGTCTTTGAATCCAGTAAAATCAACATAACAATTATATTATCTTGAAACAGCCATACAAAATTGGACTAACAGGCGGTATTGGGTCAGGTAAAACAACTATAAGTCAAATAATTAAAACATTACAAATTCCGGTCTTCAGCTCGGATGTTGTCGCAAAAGAATTATATAAGGATCAATATATAATCTCTGTTTTAAAAAAAAAGTTTGGAAGTGAAATATTTAATGGAGAGAGTGTCGAATTGAAGAAATTATCACAAATAGTTTTTAATAATGATCACCACCTTAATACATTAAACAGCATTATTCATCCTAAAGTATTAAAAAACTTTAATGATTGGTATACAAAACAAACATCGAAATATATAATAAAAGAATCGGCATTATTATTTGAAACAGACACAGCTAATAATTTAGATAAAATAATTTTGGTTCACAGCCCATTAAAATTAAGAATAAGTAGAATCCAAAAAAGGGATAAAAGAACCAAAGAAGAAATAGAAAAAATAATAAATAGTCAAGTTCTATTCAAAAACATAAAGCATAAAGCAGACTATATTATAAATAATAATGAAAAAAAATTATTAACCCCTCAAATTATCAAAATACATAATAAAATTATGGAACTATATTAGACTCTTAACTTCGAGATTTAATATTTTTTGAGCTTTTTGGATTAGTAAATTATTTTTTCTTTGATCCTTAAGCATTTGTTCAATAAAATGTGTCGTCTTGGCATCTGGTTTCAAATTATCCGAAATATTAGCAACACTATTGATTAATCTATCCTTAATTAGCTCAACAAGACTCCATAATTCATTAGAAACATATATTTGCTGAGAAACATTATAGTCATATTCTATTGAAATATTTTTAATTAAAATAACCTTTAATTGATCACTATTAACACTATGAAGCTCTAATCTATTAATAATATTTAGGG
The DNA here is from genome assembly GCA_002171975.2 of Flavobacteriales bacterium TMED191. Lineage (NCBI taxonomy): Bacteria > Pseudomonadati > Bacteroidota > Flavobacteriia > Flavobacteriales > Flavobacteriales bacterium TMED191. The sequence goes on along the minus strand of NHIO02000039.1, from coordinate 3,809 downwards.
GTTTAATTCTTTCTAATAATAAAGTTATACGCTCAAAAGCTCTTAATCTAATTTCAATTTCAGCTGAAGATTCCTTTTTATCAGTAGTGTGATTTGAGTATTTTTGATATTTAATAAATAAAAAAATAGACAAGAACAAAGTAAATATAATGGCAATAAATAATATATTATTAATAAAAAAATCCATATCTAATATTTCTTAACTTAATATCATTATTTTTAAATTTAAATAAATAAATTAACATCCTAAATATTATAGCAAAATATGTTAATACTTTCAAAAAAAATTCAACAAATCGAAGAATCAGCAACACTAGCTATGGCTAGGAAAAGTAGAGAACTACAATCATCGGGTCAAAAAATTATTAATCTTAGTTTAGGCGAACCTGATTTTAATACCCCTGATTTTATAAAGAAGGCCGCTAAAAATGCTATTGATAAAAACTTTTCTAAATACACACCTGTACCTGGATATCAAGATTTACTTGAAGTGATTTCATATAAATTTAAACGCGATAATAATCTTAACTATAAACCCAACCAAATTGTCTGCTCTACTGGAGCAAAACAAAGTATAGCTCAACTTTTAATGGTATTATTAGATAAAAATGATGAAGTGATATTACCGGCTCCATACTGGGTAAGTTACCAACAAATGGTGAAATTAGCTGATGGTACACCTAAAATAATTAACACAAGTATTGATACTAATTTTAAAATTACCCCCCAACAATTAGAAAAGTCAATTACAAATAAAACAAAAGCGTTCTTATTTAGTTCACCATGTAATCCTAGTGGGTCTGTTTACTCTAAAAATGAGCTAAATGAAATTGCTTTAGTATTAAAAAAATATAAAAATATTATAATTATATCCGATGAGATATATGAACATATTAATTTTCAAACTCAACATGTTAGCATAGGATCCATAGAAGAAGTTAAGGATCAAGTAGTGACAATTAATGGCTTGTCGAAAGGTTTTGCGATGACAGGATGGCGATTTGGATATCTGGGAGCTCCAAAGGAGATTGCGAATGCTTGTATTAAAATGCAAGGACAAATTACGTCTGCAACATGCTCTATAACACAACGAGCTGCAATTGCAGCACTTTCAGAAGATCCAAGTTGCACAAACCAAATGAGGAGAGTATTTAAACAAAGAAGAGATTTAATTATTCAATCATTATCACAAATAAAAGGTTTAAAAGTTAATAAACCCGAAGGTGCATTCTATATATTCCCTGATGTCTCTTACTATTTAGGTAAAAAATTTCAAAACACAACATTAATTAACACAAATGATCTTGCGATGTATTTGTTAACCAAAGGAAATGTTGCAACTGTATCTGGTTCAGCATTTGGATTAGACAATTATATAAGAATTTCCTACGCTGCTTCTGAAGAAAAAATTATAAAAGCATGCCAATTAATTAAAAACTCGCTTGAAGAATTATACTAAGCATGAATACAAATATTAAAACTCTATTCTTTCTTACTGTTTTGTCAATTAATTTATTTGCGCAAAAAGAATTACCTAAAAACAACTCTAATTATGATAATCAAAAATATCACTTTGGATTTACACTTGGATTAAGTCACAACAAACTTCAAATTAATTACTCTAGTCAATTCATTGAGCAAAACATATATCAAAAAATTCTTTCAAAATATGAACCTGGTTTCAATGTTGGGATTATAATGGACATAAAAATTAAACAAAACTATAATCTTAGAATAACTCCATCATTCAATTTTACTGATCAAAAATTATATTATACTTCAAATAGCCAAGAAACAACACAACCTAGCAATTCTGGCATATCAAATTTTGAACTTCCAATTTATTTAAAATATAGATCCGACCGAATTAACAACGGTAGAGCATATATACTTCTGGGTTCAAATATTATTTTTGACATGGGAGGAATTGAAGAATTAGCTGAAAATCGAAATCTTGAATTTTCTAAAACCAACTATTCTATTGATTTAGGATTTGGAGTAGATATTTATTTTGAATTTTTTAAATTTTCTCCGGAGATAAAATACTCATATGGGTTAAAAAATGTGCTAATAGCTCAAAACAACAAATATGATAGTCCTATTGAGGGTTTAACTACTAGAGGATTACTTTTTTCTTTAACATTTGAGTAAATTTAAAAAGCAAAGCCAATCGAAAAATTTAAGAAAAATTGAACAACAGAATATGTTGGCATAAATAATGGTTGTCCAAAAAAGGCATTAGTTTCTTCTGACCCATAATTATTAAGTTCATCCTCATTAATATCTAAAACCCAATCACCATCGGATTCAACTTCATTACTATTGCCAATGATATTCAAAAAACCTGTATTAGGTTGATTAAATTTATTTAAATTAAAAAATGCTCCTACATCAAATTTCAACCTAATCCTTCTTGCTGTACGATGGTCAAAAATTTTCCACATTGCCTTATCAAAAAGAAAATTACCATCTAATATTAATGAATAATTACATGTCAAGCCGCCATAATTATCATTAGAATCTCCAATAAAATTATTACCAGATCCTGGAGTTTCATATGGAATAGTCTCAGTTTCTTCAGTGTCTAAAAAATGTCCTTTATAACCAAGCTCTAATGCTTGACGTACCATGACATATCTCCATCCTTTAAATAAGAATGAAATTTTTCCATCTGGATTAGGGAATGTAGGTAAATTCTTATTTTTCTTACCAGGGTTTAAGACAATACCGATTTTAGCAAACATATCTGAATCAAAATCCATTCCCGTCATAACATATACTGACTCTGTTTTCGGAGTTTTAAATGACAAGTTATATTTAAGTGCAAAAGCGGAGGGTGTCATACCATAATACATCTCAATAACTGAAGCATCTTTACCTCTTTTCTGATTATGACCAGGATCTAAATACATGCTGGACAAAGAGCAATTATCAACCTTAGAATTATTTTCATTTTCTGATGCTTCTAAACGGACAAAAGAAAACATGAATAAAAGAGTTAAAACAAATGGCACAAAGTTTTTCATTAGGGATAAAATTTTAATTATAGCTAATTTAATTAAAAAAAACATTTTATCTAAATTCAGATAAAATAATTCCAAAGGCAACAGAAACATTTAGAGAGTCTACATGGTTATTTTTCGATGGAATTGATACCTCTTGGTCAATTAACTTAAGAATATCATGACTAATACCATGAGTCTCATTGCCAAATACAATAGCACAATAATCGGGTTTATTTAGTTGAAAGACATTTGAACCTGAAAGAGTCGCGCCATAACAAATAATATTATTTTTTTTCATTTTTTTTAATAATGTCAATAGAGACACTCTATGTATTTTAACTCTAGCAAGTGAGCCCATAGTTGATTGAATGACTTTTGGGTTATAAACATCACTAGATTCTTTTGATATATAAATATTCTCTATACCAAACCAATCTGCTGTACGTATAATAGTACCCATATTACCAGGATCTGAAACACCATCAAGTATAATCGAAACAGCCTCATTATTTATTTTTTTTAAATCTAAGTCAGGTTTAGGTTTTTTAAAAATTGCTAAAGAATTTGATGGATTTTTGAGAAAACTTATTTTTCTTAAATCATTTTTTGTAATTATTTGAACATTATCACAAATTAAAAGAGAGTCATTTATTGCAAAAACTACTTGAATTTCATAACTAAATTTAATAAATTCATTAATTACATTAACTCCTTCTGCAACAAAACAATTATATTTTAATCTATATTTATTGTGTTTAAGTGAATTGATAAACTTTATTTGTGACTTTGAAATCATGAAAAACC
>NHIO02000038.1 GCA_002171975.2 Flavobacteriales bacterium TMED191 | reverse complement strand
CTGGGGCTGGAGAAGGTCCCAAGGGTTGGGCTGTTCGCCCATTAAAGTGGCACGCGAGCTGGGTTCAGAACGTCGCGAGACAGTTCGGTCCCTATCTGTGGTGGTCGTTAGAAATTTGAGAGGATCTGCTCCTAGTACGAGAGGACCGGAGTGGACTGACCTCTAGTGTACCTGTTGTGACGCCAGTTGCATCGCAGGGTAGCTATGTCGGGAATGGATAAGCGCTGAAAGCATATAAGTGCGAAGCCAACCTCAAGATGAGATTTCTTTTAAGGGTCGTTCGAGACTAGGACGTTGATAGGTTGCAGGTGTAAAGGTGGTAACATCATAGCCGAGCAATACTAATTACCCGTAAGCTTTTTTCACACTGTTTTAATTTTTATTTTATTATTGTTAAAATTTAATCTTTCTTAATTTGTTAATTAATCACTTATGGTGACTTTAGCAACAGGGATCACCTCTTACCATATCGAACAGAGAAGTTAAGCCTGTTAGCGCAGATGGTACTAGGTAAAACTGGGAGAGTATGTCGTCGCCAATTTTCAGCCCCAACATAAGTTGGGGCTTTTTTTTTACTATATTTAAAAAACTATGTTATTACGTTTTTTATTTTTTTTTGGACTATATATATGTATGTCTCAAAGCGAGTTTAATTTTTCAAAAAATTATTTTTTGGGTGATGAACAAAATATTTTTTTTGAAATCAATAATTTAGGAGATCCACTTTTATTTTTAATGCCACAATTTGTGTCATCTGAAAATGCTTTATTTCACAATTCTCAAAAAGTTAGAAAAATAGATTTTTTAAACAATATCCCTGTAATTCGTGACACTAGTAATAATAGTCATTTATCATATACAAATTCATATAATGAAGGCGGTTTTTTAAAGTCTTACTTAAAAAGACCCATAGGGGAAACTTCCATTTTTCAATTTATTTATAATAATTTAAGTTCCGAGGGTTTTTATAATAATCAATTAAATAAGTCCAGTAATCTTTCATTGTACTTTGATTTTTTCAGTAAAAAGAAGCCTTATAATAACTCTTTTTATTTTAATTCAATAAATGCTAATTACCAATTAAATGGTGGACTTAAAAACTATCAACCCAATATTTCATCTGATTTAATAAATACTTATTTAGATTTTGCAACAGTTAACATTAGGAAAAGAGAATTTAGACTTCTACAAAGTTATTTATTTCAGGATGATTTATTAGTTCAACATAAATTCTATTTTTCACAATTTCAAAGAGACTATACTGACACTTCTCCCTCATCTTTTTATTATACGTTAAGTCCTCTTGATCCTTTAATTTTAAACTATAATCTTTATACTTTTTGTAATACTTTAGATAATGAATTTTCAGTTTTTTATAAAAAATTAGATTTTTCTATTAATCACATTTATTACAACACTAATAATTTACACGATAATAGTGTTAATGGTGATATTTTTTTTTCCTTTGGTACTGATGAAAATATTCAAACAAAATTAAAGTTTAATATATCTTATTCCCCTCTTGGTTATAGTAAGAATAATTACTCATTTAATCTAGATTATAAGAAGAGTAATACAAATTTATCTCAGTTATTTTCAATTAATTTTTTATCTAAAAGACCAAACTTTTTTAATCAGCATTATAATAATAGTTTAATTTGGGATTGGAATAGTTTTAAGGATATAAAACAGTTAATAATAAGGTCATTTTCTTTTTTTAACAGATATAATCTAACAGTAGATTTATATTTTAATAGGTCTGTAAATTATTTTTATTTTAATAATTTAGCACACCCTGTTCAATCCTTCGACCCTATTCTTTATTTTAAAGTTAAATTTATGAAGACTTTTAGTTTAAGGAATTTATCATTTAATAGTTTATTGTATTTACAATACAGTGATAATGATATTCTTTCAGTTCCACTTCTTCTTTTTAATCAAGAAATAGTTTATAAAAAATCTTTTATAAATGATATTAGTTTATCAACTAAATTAAAGGGAGTTGTTTTTTCTAAGTATTATCCAAATTCATTTTTCCCCTTAACAGATGTTTTTTACCAGCAAAGAAATGTAATTAGTAATATTATGCCTTTCTTTTCAGGAAGTCTGTATATATCTAAGAATAATTTTTCAATTGGCTGTGTTTTCGATCATTTAAGTAGTTTGTTATATAATGATAGTTTTTATGTTCCTTTATATACACTTCCTCAGCCAGTATTAAGATTATCTGTCAAATGGAGTTTTATTGATTAAGTTTTTCGTTTCTTTTTTTTAGCAGCTGGAAATAAAATATTATTAAGTATTAACCTGTAGCCTGGTGAATTAGGATATAATGCCAATTCTGTTTTAGGATCTCCAACACGATGTTTATAATCTTCAGGGTCGTGACCGCCATAAAATGTCCATGTACCTAATCCAAATTCGCCATGAATGTATCTTGCTTCATTTAATGATTTGTTTTCACCTAAAATAAGAACATTAGTTTTTATTAAATCTTTATTAAATGCTGTTGTTTGACCTATAAATCCTTTAACGATATTTGTATGGTTTTGACATAGCATGGTTGGAATTGGATCCCATTTGGCTGAAAATTCGAATAATGTAAAATAGTCATTTTCTTCTTGAATATTTCTTGTAGATGTAACATCGATATTTGAATATTCATAAACTAATGGATCAGTCACTAGTTTGAAATTTTCAAAAGCAAAACTATTATTATAATTTAATTTTTCTTGTGCATTTTTATCAATAGGATCCCCATCAAACATATATTCGCATATGTCAACTTTATCAGCAGATAATGCAATGTCGTATGTGTCAGTTGCAGAGCACATAGCAAAAAGGAAACCACCTCCAGCAGTATATTCTTGTATCTTCTTAACTATATTTAGTTTTTGTTTTGACACCTTGCTAAAACCTTGTTTTTGAGCATTTTCCTCAAAAATTCTCTTTTGATTTATATACCATGATGCATTTTTAAACGAACGATAGAATTTTCCATATTGCCCCGTAAAATCTTCGTGATGTAGATGTAACCAGTCATAAAGCGGTAATAAGTTATTATTAATTTCTTCATCATATATTATATCATAAGGTATTTCTGCATATTCTAAAACCATGGTTACAGCATCATCCCATGGTTGTTTGTTTTTAGGGGAGTATACTGCAATTTTAGGTGCTTTTTCTAACTTAATAATATCATAATTATTTTGTGGATGTGCAATTTCTATATATATATTATTTTTTTCAACTGGCGATACGGTCTCATAAGAAACTCCTCTGTAAATGCATTCCTTTTCGATTGCTTCATGATATGAAAACATAAAACTTCCACCTCTGTAATTTAACAACCAGTCTACTTCGATATCTTGTTCGAGAACCCAGTATGCTAAACCATAAGCTTTGAGATGGTTCTTTTGATTGCTTTTATCCATTGGCACTAATATGTCTTGTGATAATGATAAGTATGTGATAGAGAAAAAATAGATAAAATATTTCAAAATATAATTAGTTTTTTACATTTGATCATCGGTATTTAAATCTTGATTTATACCTGACTCAATACCTGTAGAGTAGATATTGTCAGAGAGGTTTGAAAATTTAATTTGTTGTTTTTCAAATCTTAATCTTGTGTTATCAGTTGGACCATTTCGATGTTTCGCTATAATAAACTCTGCTTCACCCTCAGTTGGACCTGCAGGTGGATAGTCCCATTCACTAATTTGATAATATTCAGGTCTATAAATAAATGATACAATATCTGCATCTTGTTCAATTGCTCCTGATTCCCTAAGATCTGAAAGGACTGGTCTTTTTCCGGGTCTATTTTCAACTGCACGACTTAATTGAGATAGAGCAATCACTGGTACTTCAAGTTCTTTTGCAATACTCTTTAAAGATCTAGAAATATGAGATATTTCTTGTTCTCTATTTCCTTTGTGATCCCTTGTAGACATGAGTTGTAGATAGTCAATAATAATCATTTTGATACCATGTTCGCTTTGTAATCTTCTGCATTTCGCTCTTAAATCAAATATAGATAAGGCAGGAGTGTCGTCAATAAAAATATTTGCTTGCTCAATTTGCTTTATTTTATGATGGAGTTGAGTCCATTCATGAGGTTCTAAATTTCCAGATCTTAGTTTTTGTTGATTTAGACCTGTTTCAGAAGTAATTAGTCGGGTTATTAGTTGAATAGATGACATCTCTAAAGAAAAAATTGCAATAGGCATTTTATAGTCTACTGAAATATTTCTAGCCATTGATAAAACAAATGCAGTTTTTCCCATACCTGGTCTTGCAGCGATTATAATTAACTCTGAATTTTGCCATCCACTGGTAATTTCATCAATTTCGTGAAAACCTGATGGAATTCCACTTAAACCTGATGGGAGATTGCCAATTCTTTCAATCTCTTTAATTGCATTTTGTATAAGTTTACTAGCATTAAGATATTTTTTCTTTATGTTACCTTCACTGATTGCAAATATTTTACTTTCTACTTGATCTAATAATTCAATTGCATCTGTTGACTCGTCATATGAATTTTGAATAATTTCGCTACAAGTACTTATTAATTCTCTTTGAATATGTTTTTGGACGATTATTCTACAGTGATATTCAATATTGGCAGATGAGATTACTTTATTTGTTAATTCAGCTAAGTAATGTGCTCCACCACATACTTTAAGTTTTTTATTTTGTTGTAATTGATTTTTTACGGTCATTACATCAATAGGCTCTGCATTTTGAAAGAGTGTTTCTGTAGCTTTGAAAATTTCTTTATGAGCATCTTTGTAAAAAACTTCTGGTGTTAACATGTCACCAACTTCAGCCATTGCATTTTTATCAATTAGAATTGCTCCTAATACAGCTTCCTCAAAATCAAGAGCTTGAGGGGGTAGTTTTACATTTTTTTTTACATTTTGTGACATGTTGTGATATATTTACGATGATATATTATATCAAATATAAATGAATAAGGGATATTTTACCCACTATATATTCCCATTTTTGAAAATTTCTTAATTCTATCTTTTATTAATTTTTCGGGACGGGTTTTAATTAAGGATTTAGTATTATTATTTATGCAATCATAAACTTTCTCATAAACTTTCTCAGGATGATGGTGCGCTCCACCCATTGGCTCTTTTATTATACCGTCAATTAATTTATTTTTTAACATATTTTTTGGCGTAAGTTTTAGAGATTCAGCAGCTAGTTCTTTATTATCCCAGTTTCTCCATAAAATTGAAGAACAGCTTTCTGGAGAAATTACTGAGTACCATGTGTTTTCTAACATAAATATTTTATCAGCAACCCCAATTCCAAGTGCCCCTCCAGAAGCTCCTTCTCCAATAATAAATGATATAATAGGTACTTTTAACTCTATCATGTCATAAATATTTCTTGCAATTGCTTCACCTTGTCCTCTAGCTTCAGCTTCTACCCCAGGGTATGCACCAGGCGTATCAATTAAGGTAATCACGGGTTTACTAAATTTTTCAGCCATTTTCATTAGTCTTAAAGCTTTACGGTAACCTTCAGGATTAGCCATTCCAAAATTTCTATATTTTCTTGTTTTAGTATTTTTTCCTTTCTGTTGTCCTAAAATCATGAATGTTTGATTTCCAATTTTACCCCATCCACCTACCATTGCTTTATCGTCTTTAAAGTTTCTGTCACCATGTAGCTCAATGAAGTTTCCTCTCGTCAAATTTTCAATATAGTCTAATGTATAAGGTCTATTTGGGTGGCGTGACAATTGTACTATTTGCCATGGAGACAAATTTGAGTAGATTTCTTTTTTTTTGATTTTAATTTTCGCTTTTAATTCTTTAATTAAATCAATAGCATTTGAGTTCGTGTTTTTACCAATTTCAATTGTTTTCTCTAATTCATTTATTAATTCTTTTATTGGTAATTCAAAATCTAAGTATTCCATAGTATTATATAAATATATATCATGCAAATATATATTTTAACTAAAAATATTAATAAATTAATTGTTCATAATTTTAATAAGATTATAAAATGATATGTTATCCTAATGCAAAAATTAATATTGGCCTCAAGATTTTATCAAAAAGAAATGATGGATTTCATAATCTAAATTCTTTTTTTTATGCTATCCCTCTTTGTGATGTGTTAGAGGTTAATTTAGGAGACAATTTACCTATTACTAAAATAACATATTCAGGTATTAAGTTTCCTAATATTCAAGATGATTTAATTTTAAAAGCATATCATCTTTTAAAACAAGATTATAATTTACCAATTCTCAAGATTCATCTACATAAAAATATACCCTATGGGTCAGGTCTTGGTGGTGGCTCATCAAATGCTACCCATATGTTAATTTTATTAAATAAAATGTTTGATTTAAAATTAAATCATAATGATTTAATTAAATATTCTACATTATTAGGTAGTGATTGTCCTTTCTTTTTGTATGACAAATGTTGTTACGTTACAGGGGTCGGAGACAATCTAGAACCTATTCTTTCTACAAATTTAGATGGTTATTATATTGTTATAGTTAAGCCTAGTTCTAACTTATCTACTGCTGAAGTTTTTTCAAAATATCAAATCAAAAAAAACGTAAAGCCTTTATCTCGTGATATTTTTTATAATAAATGGAGTTCTTTAACAAATGATTTAGAAACAGTTTCGTTTGATTTATGTCCAGATTTACATAATTGTAAGCTTTATTTACAAAAAATAGGTGCAGAGTATATTAGTATGAGTGGTTCGGGGTCTGCTATATATGGAATTTTTAAAACCAAACCAGTTATAAAACATTTGTTTGATGGGTGGAAATGGGAAGGTTTTATTTAAGTTAATTTTTTAAAAAATAATGTAGCAAATGCAAGACACAAAATATTAGGTGTCCAAACTGTTAAAAATGCAGGAATGTCACTGTTAATTGTAAAAGTAATTGAAAATTTCATTAGAAATATATATAGGAAACAAATTCCAATACCTGTTGTTAGTTTATATCCTAAACCCCCTCTATTTTTTTTGTTCGAAACCAGAAAACCTAACAATGTGAAAATAAAAATTGAGAATGAATATGACCATCTTTCATTTTGTTCAATTTGGTAAATAGGTAAAAATTCATTTCCTCTATTTTTTTCTTTTAATATAAATTGTCTTAATTCTGCATATTTCATTGATTTAATAGATCTGTTTTGTTGAAAAAGTTCTTGCGGGTTCATTTTTAAATCAATTAACATTTCGTCCTGTAGTTTTGTTTGAATCCTAGATGAGTTTAGTACTTTTTCTGTATAATTGTTAATTATCCATAGATTTTTTTCTTTATTCCATTTTATTGTTGCTCCAGAAATTTTTTTTAATAATTTATTTTGGTCATATGTCTGTATGTCAACCCCATAACCTTTCTCATTTTTAACATCATAATTTTTGATAAAAATAAAATTATTGTCATCAAATTTTTTATGTAGTTTTTTTTCTCTTAGGATGTCTTTGTTTTTAATGTATTTGTTTTCAAAATTTAATCTCGCTTCATTTTTTTTAGGTAAAAATGAATTTTGAAAATACAGATTAGGTATAAAAATAAATGCAGCACTTAACATATAAGGTGCAAGGATTCTTAACGGACTTATTTTGCTATTGTATAAAGCAATAATTTCATTGTTTTCACTTAATTTAGATGTAAAAAAAATAACGGAAATAAACGTTATTAATCCACTAAATACAACTCCGTAATGTATGATAAAATTAAAGTAATAATCTTTTATAATTAGATCTGTTGGGGCTTGATGATCAATAAAATTATCAATTTTCTCAGAAAAGTCAAATATCACTGCAATTGCTAGAATTAAAGAAATTGCTAGACCAAAAGTATATAAGAAATTCTTTATTATATAATAATCAAATCGTTTCATTTAAAGTCTTGTGTCTAAAATTGGGACAATATTTTTCTTCCATTCGTAAAAAACACCCTCTGTTATTTTTGTTCGTGCAATTTTCATCAATTGTATGTAGAATGCTAAATTATGTATACTAGCGATTTGTTTTCCAAGTATTTCTTTAGATGCCATTAAGTGTCTAACGTATGCTTTGCTATAGATATGATCTATACTTGCAGTTCCATTTTTATCTAATACTGAGAAGTCTTCTTTCCATTTTCTATTTTTTATATTAATTGTGCCCTCCATTGTATAAATTAGTCCGTTCCTTGCGTTTCTTGTTGGCATAACACAATCGAACATATCAATGCCTAAAGCAATATTTTCTAATAAATTAGCTGGAGTTCCAACTCCCATTAGATAACGTGGTTTTTCTTTTGGTAGTATATCAGTAACTACATCTGTCATTTCATACATTTCATCATGTGGCTCACCTACAGATAGCCCTCCAATTGCATTTGCTGGAAAATCAAAATCAACAATTGTTTGAGCAGAGATTTTTCTTAAATCTTTATAAGTTCCACCTTGAACTATTGGTAACAATGTTTGGTTATAGTCATATAATTCTTTCGTTGTTTCAAACCTATGTTGACATCTTTTTAGCCATCTATGTGTTAATTTCATAGATTTTTCTACGTAACTATATTCACATGGATAGGGGGGGCATTCATCAAAAGCCATAATTATATCTGCGCCAATTATTCTTTGAATATCAATAACACTTTCAGGGGTAAAAAAATGAGAACTCCCATCAATATGCGATTGAAAAGTAACACCTTCTTCACTAATCTTTCTATTTTCAGCCAATGAATAAACTTGATAGCCTCCGCTATCTGTTAAAATTGGTTGTGGATAATTTATAAATTTATGAATACCACCTGCTTTTTTGATCACATCGATTTGTGGTCTCAAGTATAAATGATATGTGTTACCTAGAATGATTTCTGCTTTTATGTCCTGAACAATTTCATGTTGATGAACACCTCTAACTGTACCTAGTGTTCCAACAGGCATAAAAATAGGTGTATTAATCTTACCTCTTTGTAATTCAATAAGTCCGGTTCTGGCTTTTGAATGCGCATCTTTTGATGTTATATTAAATTTCATGCAATAGGTTTTTATAAATATAATAGAAAATCATTATTATTATATAATAATATTAATGTTATGGATAATATCGTATATAAGTATTTTACGCTCACAGAGAATCAAAAGAGAAAAATTGATTCTATGAAAAGTATTTATGCTAAATGGAATGATAAAGTAAATCTTATATCTAGGAAAGATTTTGATAATTTTTATGAAAAACATGTTTTACACTCTCTTTCCATATGTAAAATAATTTCTTTTAAATCAGGTACAAAAATTATGGATCTAGGAACTGGAGGGGGCTTTCCGGGAGTACCGTTGGCTATTATGCATCCAAATGTAAATTTTCACCTTGTTGATTCTATTAGTAAAAAAACTAAAGTTTTAAGCTCTATTGTTCAAGAATTGGATTTAAGTAATGTTATTGTTCTTAATAAAAGAGCTGAAGACATTGATGATTCTTTTGATTTTATTGTAACTCGTGCAGTTGCAAAGTTAGATCAATTAAGTCTTTGGTCAAAAAATAAAATTTCATCTCAAAGTAATAATTCAATTAAGAATGGATTAATCTGTCTCAAGGGTGGAGATTTATCTAGTGAACTAGCAAAATTTAATCACAGTGTATCTAAATATTTAATCAGTGATTTTTTTAAGGAAGAATTTTTTTTGAATAAAAAAATTATTCATTTTTTTAATTAGGAAAAGAGGAAAAATCTCCTCTTTTCTAATCTTTATTCAACAATTAATATATCTCTTTTTAAATTATTATTTGACTCTAATTCTATTATATAATATCCTGACACGAATTTGTTTTCAATACTGTATTCAGTATTTTTTGTAGAGCTTGAATAGATTAACTTACCTGTTAAGGTAATTATTCTGATGTCAAAATTATCTGAATTAGGGTTTGTAAATTTTAATTTTGTATAGTTAGTTAATGGATTTGGATAGAGAGTCCATTCAAAATCATTGTTTTCTTGCAAACTCACTCCATCACAGGCATCTCCAATTCCATCATTGTTAATATCCTCTTGATTTGGATTGTAAACTAAAGGACAATTATCAATTTCATTACAAATAAGATCTGTGTCATTATCATTTAGACATGAACCGGAACAATCGTAAAACGGTTCTGGATATTGACAGTCCCCTTCATTAGTTGCGTTAGGGTCATAATTACATGCTTCAGAATCCATACAGCCACTTATTTCAAGGTCATCACAAACTCCATCTTCATCTAAATCATAACAGTTACCTTCACAGTCATAGTCCTCAATTGGATATGTGATACAGTCATCCATAAAACAGTAATAACAGCTACCATCAAATGCAGTTGCATTCTCATCATAATTACATGCAGTTGTAATTGTACATCCAAATAGTGCGCAAGATCCATCATCTAAAACTGCTTCTGGGTTATAGTTTGATGCATCTGGATTTGTACATCCTACCTCACAGCTCATTTCATAATTATAAGAGTATGTAGAAATACCTTCATATCCTGATGTTAATGTAAATGAATCATCACCAATATTTAGCGAAGTTTGATACCATCCATTACCGTAATATGCAGTCATATTTATAATATAACATCCATCTTCAAAGCAATAGTTTCCGCAATAACTTCCTCCATTTATTCCATTAAAATTATGTTCTGCTACAGTTTCACCTTCCATATTATTAATTTGCCATCCAAAACTTGTATCTGATGTGCTAAATGATATGGCAGGACATTCGTTGTCGTATGTACATGAACAATCATCAACAAATGCAGTTTCATCATAATTATTCGCTTCAGGATCTGTGCATCCAGTAATCACACAATCACAATTATATCCAAAAGAATCTTCTACATATTCTACAGTATAGCCATAGTTTGATACATAGTCAAAGCAAAGATAATTTGATGTTGTATAGTCATAGCCTAAATCTACATAAGATTCATATGTTAAGAGATATTCACAACTATACTCACAAGATCCGTCATCATAATTCGCCTCTTCATTATAATTATCAGCTAAAGAATTTGTGCAACCCTCAACAATACAATTATCATCATTATAGCCAAAAGGAGCTATTGCACTAGATCCAGTTGTAAATGTGTAGTCATATTCATCGATACTCAGTACTGCATTATTCCACCCATCACCATAAGAATCAATCATATTAATAGTGTAGCATCCATCATTAAAGCAGAAATTTTGACATTCAGGAGCATTTCCAGATAGTACAGTGTCTCCATTTTCATCAACAATATTCCAAGAAACCTCTGTTGGATAACTTCCTCCAGTCACACTAACTGATGAGCAATTATCTTCATATATACATGAACAGTCATCAACAAATGCTCCTTCATTATAATTTATAGCGGTAGAGTCTGTACAACCTAAGATTACACAGTCACAATTATATCCAAAGCTAATAGCTTGTTCAATTGTATAAGTTCCATTTGTCACATACATATTACAATAATAGTTAGATATGGAGTTGTCGTAGTTGTTGTCAACATATGACTGATAATCTAATAGGTATGTGCAATCTAAAATACAGGAGCCATCATTTGTATTTGCGTTTGGATCATAATTTTCAGCAAAGCTTTGTGTACATCCGTATATTGGCTCTTCACAAAGTAATTCTGCAGACCATCCATATCCAGATGCTGAATTAACACTACTGTCTGTAGTCCACTCAACTATTAATGTTTCTCCACCAACTAGAACTCCATCTAATTCTCCGTTATATTGAACACCGTTTACATAAATTTGGTCACAGCAAGACTCAGTAGATCCACTAAAATTAATTGTTATAATTAAACCTGGAGGAGCATTATATGTTGCGCTGAATGATTCATTATCGCCATAGTTCATAAAATTTAGTTGAGTTTCACAATCTTCACACTCTGGATCACCTTCATAGAAACAAGTGCCACTTTCAGTCGTAGCGGAGGGCGAATAGTTACATGCTGAAGGGTCCATGCAACCCGAAATATCATCGCTACATGTATTACATGATTCTGGACAAATTTCATAAATACTAATACCAAAACCAATTGAATCAATTACGGAGGATAAATCTGTATCACAACCAAATGTTAAAAGTTCAGGACACGAAAGTCCATATTGTACCAATATGCCATCTGGATCATCAGTACAATTTATATCCTCACCACAATTTTCTATTTCAATCCAAGCTGACCAGTTATTTGGTCCCTCACATTCAACATAAGTACAGTTATCTATAAATAATTCGTAACCTATACTATAAAATTCTCCCTCTTCCCAACAACCTTCTTCAACTATTCCACATTCACCCAGAGTATATTCAAATATATTATTGCATTCTGCATCTTGAGAATTACCATATGTTACACCATCACATCCGCACACAGGATCCCATAAGTCTATCGAAAGACAATTTGGATCTAATTCAGCGACACATCCTGTATTGTTACAATCCCATTCTAAGACAACTATATCTGTTCCGAATACACTTGTCCACGCAGTCACACCTGCAGCTTGGGCTAAACATGAATTGCTATATGTGATGCCATCACAACCAGTAACAGGGTCTTCTACCCAAGGACATATTGCCATAGGGTCTATCCAATCAGGGTTTATACAAGGACAATCTATTGTTTCTTCTTCATCACAAATTCCATTTTCATTAACATCATTAATACACTCACAAGAGCATTCTTCCCATATTTCACAAAATTCTTCATTTACGGTTGTCTCAAAAACTGTGTATGTATTTGGGTTTATAAATGTACACTCACAATCAAATACCAAAATAGGCATATCATCTGGGCAGTTATCTTCACAGATTCCATCTTCATCTGTATCAGAGATGCACCCGTCTGAAAGTTCTTCGCAATAGCTATTGTCAATTGTGTAATTACTATCGCCTTGATAACCACATACATCCTCCCATAACCATACTCCAGTGTACTCATTAGTCCAGCTGCACCCATATGAGATACAGGTAGCTTGATCATTTATATCATAACAGGATCCAGTTGTAATATCTTCAACCCAAGTCCCAACACAATCATCTTCTTCATCACAAATTCCATCATTATCGATGTCAATTTCACAACCTGTAAGAGATGGATTTCCCCCTTCAAATATCCAAGAGCTAATTAAATTAATTTCTTCATCAGAAAGAGGATCCGCTCCCCATGCAGGCATGTACCCGGTAATAACATATTCATCTAATACAGATAAAACATTTGTACTGTTTGTGGTATATCCACCGGCCATTAATTCATCAAAGCTTGTAAGTTCTATTCCCCCTGTGTATGCAGCACCATTAGAGTGGCAACTTACACAGTTAGCATCAAAAATAGGTTGAATTTGTGTTTCATAATCTACTTGACTGTATATAAAGCTACATAGGCAAAGAGTAATAATTGTAATAAAACGTCTCATATTTAAATTAATTAAGTTTGGTAAATTAGGTGCTTTTATAAATGTACGATTAATTATTTAAATTATAATTATTGGGATAGATTGAGATATTCATTTTCATTCGTTGTAAATAAAAAAATAATATTATATTTGCACTCCAAACATAGACATATACTTATAAGATGAAGAGAACATATCAACCATCAAACAGAAAAAGAAAAAATAAGCATGGCTTCAGAGAGAGAATGGCAACCGCTGATGGCAGAAAAGTTATCTCTAGAAGAAGAGCTAAAGGCAGGAAGTCATTATCAGTATCTGATCAAATGTTTAAAAAATAATGATTAGAGTTAATCAATTTTTAAAAAGGTGTTTTTAACACCTTTTTTTGTAAATTAATGTTCATTAAATTTTTATATATTCAATGCCTAAAAATAAATCCATCAAGTCAGTTTTAATTATTGGAAGTGGACCTATCGTTATTGGTCAAGCTTGTGAATTTGATTATGCTGGTTCTCAAGCTTCAAGATCTTTAAGAGAGGAAGGTATTGAAGTCACATTAATTAATTCAAATCCAGCTACTATTATGACAGATCCTGTAGTAGCAGATCACATATATTTATTACCACTTGAGTGTGAATCAATTGAAAAAATTCTTAGCGAAAAACACATAGATGCAGTTTTACCTACAATGGGTGGTCAAACTGCTTTAAATTTATGTATTCAGGCAGATGAAAAGGGAATATGGAAAAAGTATAATGTTGAAATAATTGGAGTAGACATTGATGCAATTAATATTACTGAAGATAGAGAGAAATTCAGACAATTAATGAATAAAATTAAGATACCAGTTGCTCCTGCAAAAATTGCAACATCATTTTTAGAGGGTAAGTCTATTGCTCAGGAATTTGGTTTCCCATTAGTTATTAGACCTTCATTTACATTGGGGGGTAGTGGTGCTACTTTTGTTTTTGAGAAAAAAAACTTTGAAAAAGCACTAAATAAAGGTTTACATGCTTCTCCAATTCACGAAGTTTTAATTGATAAAGCCTTGTTAGGATGGAAAGAATATGAATTAGAATTACTTAGAGACTCTAATGATAATGTTATAATTATATGTTCTATTGAAAATATGGACCCTATGGGGATTCATACTGGTGATTCAATTACTGTAGCACCAGCAATGACATTATCAGATGCATGTTATCAAAGAATGCGTAATATGGCAATTCATATGATGCGTTCAATAGGGGATTTTGCTGGAGGTTGTAATGTTCAATTTGCTGTTAGTCCAGACGAAAAGGAAGAAATTGTTGCTATTGAAATTAATCCAAGAGTCTCTAGGTCGTCAGCTTTGGCATCCAAAGCAACTGGATATCCAATTGCAAAAATTGCTGCTAAATTAGCTATTGGATATACTCTAGATGAATTGAAAAATCAAATTACACAAAATACTTCTGCTTATTTTGAGCCTACATTAGATTATGTAATTGTAAAAATACCAAGATGGAATTTTAATAAATTCCCTGGATGTGATAAATTGTTAGGTTTGCAGATGAAATCTGTTGGCGAAGTTATGGCAATTGGTAGATCTTTTCAGGAGGCTTTACAAAAGGCATGTCAATCATTAGAAATTAGAAGAAATGGTTTAGGAGCCGATGGTAAAAACTGGACTAATCAAGACGATATTCTTTATGCACTTAAGAATCCAACTTGGGATAGAGTTTTTAGAGTTTATGATGCACTTAAAATAGGTATTCCTATAAAACGTATTAAACAACTTACTGGAATTGACAACTGGTTTCTTCGTCAAATTGAAGAACTAATCAATATTGAAAATAAAATTTCGGAACATAGTATTAATTCTATATCTTCAGATTTGCTTCTAAAAGCAAAAACAAAAGGCTTTGCTGATAGACAAATAGCACATTTATTAGGTGCTCTAGAAAGTAAAGTGTTTGATTTAAGACAAAAATATGACATTCAGCGTGTTTATAAATTAGTTGACACTTGTGCTGCTGAATTTAAAGCTGAAACTCCTTACTACTATTCAACATTTGAGAGAAAAATAACTTATCCTGATGGATTGTCATATGCTGAGAATGAAAGTGTAGTCAGCAATAAAAAGAAAGTAATAGTATTAGGTTCAGGACCTAATCGAATTGGTCAAGGTATTGAATTTGACTATTGTTGTGTACATGGGGTTTTAGCTGCTAAGGAAGTTGGTTATGAAACTATCATGATTAATTGTAATCCTGAAACTGTTTCAACGGATTTTGACACTGCAGATAAATTGTATTTTGAACCAGTTTTTTGGGAACATATTTATGATATTATTCAACATGAAAAACCTGAAGGCGTTATTGTACAGTTAGGTGGTCAAACTGCACTGAAATTAGCACAAAAACTAGAAAAATATAATATTAAAATTATGGGTTCTAGTTTTAACTCTTTGGATTTAGCTGAAGATCGTGGTCGTTTTTCACAAACACTTAAAAATATTAATATACCATATCCTGAGTTTGGTGTTGCAACTACTGCAGATGAAGCTACTGAACTAGCTAAGTCACTATCATTTCCCATTTTAGTAAGACCTTCTTACGTATTGGGGGGTCACGGCATGAAAATTGTTATAAATGAAATGGAATTAGAACATCATGTTGTTAATTTATTAAAAAGTATTCCAGGAAATCATATTTTGTTAGATCATTATTTAGAAAAAGCCATAGAAGTTGAGGCAGATGCTATTTGTGATGGAAAGGATGTATATATTATTGGAATAATGGAGCATATTGAGCCCTGTGGTATTCATTCAGGGGACTCAAATGCTGTATTGCCACCATTTAATTTAAGTGATAATGTTATAGAGAAGATTATTAAGTATACCAAAAAAATTGCTCTTTCATTAAATACAGTAGGTTTAATAAATGTGCAATTTGCAATTAAGAATGAGGAAGCATATGTAATTGAAGCAAATCCAAGAGCATCTAGGACAGTGCCGTTTATTGCAAAAGCATATAAAGAACCATATATAAATTATGCTACAAAGGTTATGTTAGGTAAAAAAATGCTTGACGAAATTAATTTTCAACCTGTTAAAGATGGGTATGCAATTAAAGTGCCTATTTTTTCATTTGATAAATTTCCTGATGTTAATAAAGAATTAGGACCAGAAATGAAATCTACAGGTGAAATTATTTATTTCATCAGTAACCTAGAAGACCCGTTTTTTGTTAAAGTTTATTCTGAGAGGAATTTATATTTAAGTAGATAATGTTAAAGTTTCTCTTTTCTCTAATTATAATTTATTATTGTCTAAAATTGCTCTTACGATTTTTAGCCCCCTTTTTATTGAAAAATATGATTACCAAAATCCAAAAGGATATGAGTAAAAAGAATAAAAAAACAAATTATAAAAAACATCGTAATGGTGATACAGAAGTTTCTTACAAGAAAAATCAGAATATTGATCCAGGGGGAGAGTATGTTGATTTTGAAGATTTAAATGATGAAAAATAAATTGAATACCTATAATTTTTATCTGCCTCACATATTTGCAGTCATAATATTTGCAGTTATAACTATAGTATATTGTTTGCCTATCCTACAAGGAGATAAAATTAATCAAAGCGATTATAAACAGTTTCTTGGTATGTCAAAAGAAATTGTTGATTTTAGATCTGATAATAATGAAGAAGCACTTTGGACAAACTCTATGTTTGGAGGTATGCCTGCATATCAAATTTCGGTTCATTACCCTAATAATATTTTGGTTCAAATTGATAAGGCTTTACAATTGTTTTTGCCTAGACCTATAGGAATTATTTTTTTATATTTTATTGGTTTTTACATACTTTTACTTTCTTTGAGGCTTAATCCACATTTTGCATTTCTAGGTGCATTAGCATTTGGTCTGTCAACATATTTATTTATTATAATTGAAGTTGGCCATAATACAAAAGCTCATGCAATTTCTTATATTGCTCCCTCCTTAGCAGGAATGATTCATTGTTTTAGAAAAGAGAATACTTCATTAACTAAAATGATATTTGGTTTTTTTCTCTCATTTCTATTTTTAGGTTTACATTTGAGAGGTAATCATTTACAAATAACATATTATTTTCTCTTTATAATTTTTGCCTTTTGGATCAATTATATGATTAGAGCCGTTAAGTTAGGTCAGATTGCTAATTTTATTAGGTCTACATCAGTTTTTTGTACTGCAGGTTTATTAGCTATTTTAATTAATATTGGAAGTATCTGGTCAACTTATGAATATAGTAAGTATACTACAAGAGGAATGTCTGAATTAAAACCTAAATCAACTAATCAAACAAGTGGTTTGGATAAGGACTATGCCACATCTTACAGTTATGGAATGTTAGAAACATTTAATCTTTTATATCCAAACTTCAAGGGTGGTTCATCAGTTGGGAAACTATCCGAAAAATCCTCAGTATATGAAGCACTCAGAACTAACGGTATTTCCAAAAGAGATAGTAAAAGTTTTCTTGAAGCTGTTCCATTATATTTCGGTCCTCAACAATTTACAGCTGGTCCTGTTTACATTGGTGCTGTTGTATGGTTACTGTTTTTCATAGGCTTTTTTACATTAAAAAAACCTATTAAATGGATTTTAGTTGTACTCACTTTATTCTCCTTTATTTTAGCTTGGGGAAAATATTTTCCATTGATTACAAATTTGTTCTTAGATTATTTCCCATTGTATAATAAATTTAGAACGGTTTCTATGATTTTAGTTATAGCAGAATTTACAGTTCCTTTATTAGGTGTTCTTGGGATTTACAATTTATGGAAATTAGATATAAATTTGAGTGAAAAAAAATATATTGTTTTAAAGTCTTCAGGCCTTTTAATTTTATCGTCAGTTTTTTTCTTATTATTTGGGAATTTAATATTTGATTTTCAATCCATTAGCGATGCTCAGTTTCCTAATTGGTTTACGAAAGCCTTAATTAAGGACAGAGTGTTAATGTATAAATCAGATATTTTAAGATCTATGATGTTTATTGCTATTGGCACAGGTATTATATATTTTGCAATTATTAAGTCTAAGAAACAAAATTTTAAGTGGGTTTACGCACTATCTATTTTAATTTTTCTTGATCTATGGTTTATTAACAAAAGATATTTTAATCATAGCAGTTTTGTTGATAAAAATATTGTAGAGATTCCATTTCAAATGCAAGATTTTGACAGGATAATAAAACAAGACACTAGTATATACAGAGTATATAATTTAAATGAAAGATTGGATCAGGGTGCTCGCACATCTTATTTTCATCATTCTTTAGGAGGTTATCACGGTGCTAAGCTAGGTAAATATCAAGAACTTATCGATTCTCATATAAGTAAAGGCAATTTAAATGTCATTAATATGCTAAATACTAAGTATATAATTACATCCAATCAAAATAGAGAGCCTATTGTTCAAAAAAATGAATCTGCATGTGGAAATGCATGGTTTGTTCAACAAGCTAATTGGGTAAATAGCGCAGATTTAGAGCTCATGTCATTAAATGATTTTGAACCAGAAAAATCAGTAATTATTAATAAGAAACATCAGACTTATGTTGGTGATTTTAGTTTTGATAAAGACAATATTATTGAATTAACATCATATAGACCGAATAAACTTATATATAGAACTCAAGTAAATACTAGAAGTTTAGCTGTATTTTCGGAAATTTTTTATCCTAAAGGATGGAACGCATATTTAGATGGTGTTCTGGTTGATCACATTCCAGTTAATTATTTGTTAAGAGCCTTGATGATTCCAGAAGGAACTAGTGAGATTGTTTTTGAGTTTAAACCAAAATCTTTTTTTATATCATCTAAAATTTCATTCGTGTTATCTTGTTTATTGATACTGAGTGCAATTATATCGTTTTTAAGATTATTTGCAAAAAAGACATGAAAAAGGTATTAATTATTACTTATTATTGGCCTCCTCAAGGTGGGGTAGGTGTACAAAGATGGCTCAAGTTAAGTAAATATCTTTTAAGACATAAATATGAACCTATCATATATACTCAATCAAATGGGTTAAGTTCATTAGAAGATTCAAGTTTATTATCAAGTATACCTGAAGGTTTAAAGGTTTTAAGAAATAAAATTTTTGAGCCTCAAAAAATTGTTTCCCTCTTTACTAAGAATAAACCATCTTCTGATATTTTAATAAAAAACCAAACCAATATTTTATTAAGGATCTTAATTTGGTTACGAGCTAACATATTTGTTCCTGACTCAAGATGTTTATGGATCAGTTCATCGGTTTCTTTTTTAAATAATTATCTAAAAAAAAATCATATTGATGTAATTATTTCCTCAGGTCCTCCTCATAGTATGCATCTAATTGCATTAGCTTTAAAAAGGAAACATAATATTAAATGGATTGCTGACTTTAGAGATCCCTGGACTAATATTGAGTATTTTGATAAATTACCATTGTTAAAATCACGAAAAAAAAAGCATAAAGATTTAGAATATAAAGTTTTATCTCATTCGGATTTAGTTTTATCAGTCAGTTCCTCATGGGCAAATGATTTCAAGAAGATGGGTGCAAAAAAAACAGCTGTATTAACAAATGGGTTTGATCCAGAAGATTATAATTCACCTCGATATCCTAAACTAAATAATTCATTTGTTATTGGTCATTTTGGTTTGTATAATAAATTACGAGATCATATTTTTTTATGGGGAACACTTCAGAAAATATGTAATAATATACCGAATTTTAAGAGTGATTTAAAATTAGTCTTTTCAGGTGAAGTTTTCAAAGGCTTTTTCGAACAAATTCAACAATTTGATTTAAAAGGTAAATTTGAATATTTCAATTACCTTTCTCATTCTAAAGCTATTAATAAAATGATTAATTGTGATCTTTTATTAGTTACACAAGGAAATACCAAAGCTGTATTAGGTCGATTACCCGCTAAAGTATTTGAGTATATTGGAGCTAGAAGACCAATTTTAGCAATTGGCAAAAAAAACAGTGATTTGGAGAAAGTTATGTCTAAAATTTCATATGGATGGTTTGTAGATTTTGATAATCACCAATTATTACATGATACAATATTACAGATATATGATTTACGTAATTCTAATGATTTATTTTCTGATAATATTGCTCATTTTTCAAGAGAAGAACAGTCAAAAAAATTAATAAAAATAATTGATGATATATGTTCAAAATGATTAAAAAAATTTATAATGAATTAATTGATTCAAATTATTTTAAGAATCTCTTTATATTAACAAGTGGTGTTGGTTTTTCTCAATTAATACCATTGCTTTTATTGCCTATATTAACTAGGTTTTTTTCACCTTATGATTTTGGACTTTTAGCTATTTTTTTAGCTGCTATTCAACTTATTGCCACTTCAAGTACATTTAGATTAGAAATGGCAGTTGTTTTACCAAAAAAAGATACAGATGCTGCAATATTATGTATACGTGCTTTTGTTACACTTCTGCTTATCTCTTTTATTATTACTATTATAACTTTTGGAGCTTGGACTTTTATTATCAATTCAGATTATGAACTGATAATCAGTACTTTAAATATTACTGATTTGATTCGTCAAGATAATTTTAATGATCGATATTTCCCTTTGATTATTTATTTGGTTCCATTAGGTGCTATCTTTTTAGGTTTTTATAATATTTTATATAGTTGGAATAATAGAAAAGAACTTTATAAAAATATGTCATATTCTCATATCTCCCATTCTCTCTTAAGTACGCCTCTTTCAATTGCTTTTTATTTTTCTCCATTGAATAAGTTTAGTTTGATACTTGGTCAAATTACTGGTAGATTGATGGCCTGTTTTTTATTATTACGTCATTTATTAATAACAATAAAATCTATTCCTTATAGTCTTATTATTTCTAGATTACCTATTTTAACTTATCAGTATAGAAAATTTATATATTTTGAAACTCCTCATTCAATTTTAAATTTTTTCGCACAAAAAATTATTTTAGGATTTTTTACTGCTTTTTTTGGTTTATTTACAGTGGGTATTTTGGATTTAGCTGATAAAATTATTGGTAAACCACTAGGTGTAATCTCGAACTCTTTCAAAACTGTTTTTTATCAGCGTTTGACTACTGCCAAAGATAAGCTTGCAATTTTTAAAAAATCAGTGTTTTTAATGTTAGTTATTAGTACTTGTTTAATAATACCTTTTTATATACTGCCAGAGAATTTTTTTGTTATTGTTTTAGGACCCGAATGGGCTGATATAGGTATGTATATAAAATTACTATGTCCCTTATTATTTGCTCGTTTTGTATTTAATGTTGTTATGCCCAGTTTGTCTTATACCTTGCAAAATCATTATTTACTAATTTGGCAATTGATTTATTTAATTTTGTTACTATTTATGTTTTGGTATATACCATCATCGAATGTTGAGGATATGTTATTTATATATTCATTACTTGGTGCTTTTATGTATTCATTACTTGGTTTCATGTCATATTTAGTACTTAAAAATAAATGTCAAACATGAAAATTTTAATAATCACTCCAGCTTGTAATGAGGAGAGAAATCTCCCTCTATTAATTAAATCAGTTGTTAATCAATCTTTTCTTCCACTAGAGTGGATTATTGTTGACGATGGATCTAAGGATAATACTAGTAATGTTATTCAAAAAGCAGCAGTCAAGTATTCTTGGATTAAGTATTTAAGAAAAGAAAAATTTAACGTTCGCTCCCCAGGTAAAAGTGTGATGGAGGCATTTTATTTTGGATATAATTATAAATCATCTAAGCAATATGATATTGTTATGAAATTAGATGCTGATTTAGTTTTGCCCTTTAATTATTTAGAAAATATTGTAAGCGAATTTAAAATAAATTCCAAGGTTGGTATTTGTGGAGGCATCTGTGTATTAAAGAATAAAAGTCAATTTTATATTGAAAGAGCAACTAATTTGGATCATGTTCGTGGTGCAATTAAAGCATATAGAAGACAGTGTTTTAATTCTATTGGAGGATTAATAAAAAATATGGGTTGGGATACAGTTGATGAACATCATGCTAGATTTAATGGTTGGGATGTAATAGTTAAACCCGAATTACAAGTAATCCATCAACGACCCACTCACAAGGAGTTTGGTTATTTAAGAGCTGCTTTTAGAAATGGTCAGATGTTATATACAATTAGAATGGATTTGATCTTATTAATGGGTAATTGTATGAAACTTTTAATCAAGTCACCATATTTATTATTATCTCTATCTATGTTTTTTGGTTTTTTTTCAGCTTTTTTTAGAAGAAAAAATTTTATTGTTAGTAAAGATTTAGGCAGATTTATTAGAAAATATAGATATAAAATGCTTTTAAAGAAAATTATTTGACTCTAGTCCATCTAGTTGTTTTACCTATTAAACTAAAGCCCAGATATCCTCTCATAAATAGAGTGTCTTTTCCCTCTAATTTAGCGTTTAAACTATATGTTTTTCCACTTCTAGCATCATATATTGAACCATTTGACCACTTATTTTTTTCTGTAAATTTTAATTCCTTGATTATTGTTAAATTTTGAATAGTTCTTTGTCTTAAATTTTTATTTGGATTCTCTTTATCTAATTTAATTTCACCATCTTCATTAAGTGGGTTAGCTAGCCATATAATCTTTCCTTCTATTGTTTTCTCTTTTGTTTGGTAAATTTTTATATGAGATTCCTTTTTCTCTTCTAACCAAACACCACAAATTTCACATGAGTCTTGTCCAAACAATAAAATTGGCAATAATACTATGACAATTCGAATAATCATTTTAAAATGCTCTATTTAACCCTACAATACACCTCAATTTAATTGCATTTTCTGTTGATGGTGCATGGTTTACAAAAAGTGGAAGGTCAAATCTCAACATTAAAGGTTGACTCTCTAGAGCATGGTCCCATAATCTTGATAATTCCCATGAAAATCCTAAACCGAGGTCCATATATGGACGACTAAATGCAATTTTTTCAGCATTTTGACTTTCATCCATCACACCAACATCCATAAATATATAAGAGTTTAGACCCCAATAGTTTAATTTAGGTATTTTACTTGTATAATCAACTTCAGTATTAAATGCCATACCAGATGTTCCTTTATATACATTTACACTTCCTTCGTCAGTTGGTTCAGTCATATAATAACCACTAAAACCTCTTAAATTTAATCCACCTCCCATATGGAAAGTTCCAGTATTATTACTGTAACCTGTCCATGATTCAGGGATCCATCCTCTCGATCGGGTAAATTGATTTTCCATCAGACCCTCTGGATTAGTACCTGCAGCATATAGCATGCTTTCTAAAGGAAAATTATTTCCAAAACCTCTCTGAACAAAAAATCTTGTGTTTATTTTATAGCCATTAATTGAATTTTTATTAATTGCTTCTAATGTTATTTGAGCAAAATCATAATCACTCATTATTGAGGATGACTTTAATGAGAATTGAATGTTTCCAACACCACTTAATTTATTATTTGGAAGATAATAATATTTGTGAGACAAGTTTATGGTGATATTGGTGTTTTTCCTATTAGGAATCCATAAGTCATTATAAATAAGATAATTTAAATCAGAAACATCTTTTCTTTCGAAACCATTTAGAGAAATATCTAGGCTATTAACTTTACTTATATCTTTGATATTATAACCAATGGAGTAATGATTTAGTCCATCAATCTCGCTAGCTGCTAATCTAAATCTACTGTTTTTAACATATTTATACATTGATGTAGAGTATTTAATTTGATAAGAGATTTTATCATTTTTTGAGTTACTATCAAATTCCTCAGCTTTCATCGCGCCAGTATTAAGCCACATATTTGCATCAATTACATGATGTTTTTTGAGATAATGTCCACTAACACTTGTTCCGATTTTAACTCCATCAAAACTATTATACCAAAGGTCAGGTTTTGCTTGTAATTCATATTTGCGAAGATTCGCCCATTTATACACTCCATAATCTAATGAAAAATCAATATTCCCATTAAATCTATTATTAATCATGTATGAATCAGCAAGTCTACCACTCTCGTCTATCATAATATTTTTCACTCCTGATGGAATATGTGTTTTAAATGTATATTCTTTATTTAAATTACCATATCCAATCCATCTAGGTAAAACTGTTGCAGATGTTTTTTTCACAAACCAATTATTTGGAATATGAAAATTATATCTCGTTCCAAATTTTGAATCAATCGTTAGGTCAATAGGCATTTCCATCTCTCCTTCTCTAGAAATGGTAATAGCAACAGTATCATTAGATAATTTTTCAACTCTTTTGACTGCATAGTCAAGATCTTTATTTGTGTCTAGCCATTGATCAAAAAACCAATTTAAATCCACCTTAGTAAATTGAATAATCGAATTTCTAAAATCATCTAAATATGGATGTGCAATTTTCCATGTTTCAAAATAGTTTCTCATTGCAGCAATAAAAAGCTCATCTCCTAAAACATATTGTAAATTATATAACATTGTTGCTGTTTTTCCATAAACATGTGTGTATGACCCTCTATGAGCAAGTGATCCACCAAAATCGTGAGAATGAGTATTTAGTTTTGGTGTGTTATTTTCAGATGCATCCATTGTGTATCTATAAAATGCATCATCATCTTTTGCATCTAATTGGTTTGTGTGTTCATCATAATATTTATTTAGAAATGTTCGATTATTTTTCAACCACTTTAATCTACTTAATAAATCTACATCTTGATTATTTAATAACGTGTCATCCACATATGATGGGCTACGAGTCATATATTTACCTTCGATAACTTCTGTCGCCCAAGCTGTTAGGAATTGAGTGAATCCTTCGTCAAGTGCAGCTCTGTATGTCTCGTTGTTTCCGACTTGACCAAAGAACCACATATGTGCTATTTCATGAATAAGTAAGCCTCTGTAACCAGGGTCACTGCCTCTATCTAGTGTAATCATAGGGTATTCCATTCCGGATCTTGCATCTGCAACTATAATTTTATGGTATGTATACATACCAAAATCCTCAGAAAAAACCTTGATTATTTCAGCGGCATAGTTTGCTACATTTTGCCATTTGGATGCATGTTGTTCTTGAGCTAAAGAATATGCTTTAACTCCATTCCATTCAGCAACACCTATTCTATAACTTGGGTCAGCAGTAAATGCAAAATCGTGAACATTTTCTGCATGAAATTTCCATGTTTTTTTCTTATTTGGGTTATACCTTATTATAGTTGATGGAGGAGTATTATATTTTTTATTAGCAAAATTACTTATATCTAACTTTTTCATTAGTTCTTTTGGTAAAACCTCCTCTCTGTTTGTCATAAATCCAGTTGCTTCTACAATGTAATTGTCTGGAAATGTTAGTTCAACATCAAAACAACCAAAATTTCCATAAAATTCTTTTCCTAAGTGCTGATCAGTTGTCCATCCAAATTTACTGTCATAAACAGAAATTCTAGGATACCAATGAACCCCATTAAAATGCTTGTTGCCAAATTCTGTATAGGTTTTCATTCTCCTTCTCACATTCCCACTATTCTCTTCACCTCCAAAATATGATTCAAAATTTATGTCAAATTTTATTGTTTCACCACTTCTTAAAGGTTCTTCTAAAATCACCTTCATTATTGTGTTGTCAATTTCAATATCTAAATTATTGTTATTAGTTGTAACACTTAAAATTTCGAGATTTTTCTTTTTAATTTCATCTTTTCTAAATGTAGTTGGTATTTTGTTTCCTTTTCTAAATTGATCTAAATAAGAGTCAGGTTCAAATGCATTAGCATATAAATGAAAAAACACAAAATCAAGTTCATCTGGAGAGTTGTTTGTGTAAATTAGCTGCTGATTTGCTTTAATCATGTTAAGACTATCTACTATTTCTGCATCAATTATATAATGAACATCTTGTTGCCAGTAACCTGCATAAGGCATTTTATTTTTCCAATAATTAGGATTTTCATTAGAACTGTATGTGTTGGGTTTCGCCAATGGATTATATGGAATTGCTGGTTTTTCCCAAATAGTTGTATTGGTATTTAGAATTAAACTATCAGCTGTAAAATTAATATTGTCTTCATTTTGTGAAGTTGCTAAAGACATTAAAAGTAACGACAGAATTGAAAGTAATTTTTTCATGGGTTTAATTTAAATTTTCACTAAGATACTAAATTATAATTTTTATGAGTACTGTATTAATTTTTATGTGCTTAACATACTTAAGTCAACACTTTTAACAGAGTGAGTTAAATCACCGATTGAAATAAAATTAACGCCACATTTAGCATATTTTTTTACATTTTTAATATTTATATTACCAGATGTTTCTAATGGAATGGTTTTGTTGACTTTTTTTACTGCAGATTTTGTCATTTGTATTGAAAAGTTATCAAGAAGAATCCTGTTGATGCCACCAATGCTTAGAACTTTATTTAACTCATCCATATTTCTAACCTCAACAATGATTGGAATTTTTTTATTATTTTTTTTATTTAATGTTTGACATTTTTTGATAGCATTTTCTATCCCACCAGCAAAATCAATATGATTGTCTTTTATCATCATGACATCAAACAGACCAAATCTGTGATTATATCCACCACCTAATTTCACGGCTTCTTTATCTAAAAAACGAATAGAAGGACAGGTCTTTCTTGTATCAAGTATTTTCACATTATGGTTTTCTACTTCTTTTACAAATTTTTTTGTTTTAGTTGTAATGCTACTCATTCGTTGCATACAATTAAGAATTAATCTTTCAGTTGCTAAAATTGCACGTTTATTTCCATATATTTTAAATACGACTTCATTTTTTTTTGCAAATTCTCCATCTTGGATATTGGGGGAAAATATCAATTTTTTATCGTAAAATGAGTATATTTTTTTGGCTAGGTTTATACCAGAAATATAGCAAGATTCTTTTGTTATTAATTTTGCTTCTCCAATTGCTTCTTTTTTAATACAGGCATTAGATGTTAGATCTCCTTTTCCTATGTCCTCTTTGAGAGATTTTTTAATAAAATCTTTAATTAATTTTTCCATTGATATGGTTATATTTACTATTGTACAAATTAATAAATTATTTTATACGATATCATGAAACTCAGGTTTATATTTTTAGGTAAAAAAAAAATACAGTCTTACGATTTGCTCATGAACAAGTATCTTAAAAGATTGAATAGTTTTGTTAAATCAGATTTTATATTTTTAAATGAGAAAAATAATTTAAAATTGGAAGATAAAATTTTTTCTTTAATAAAATCTAGAGATTGTTTAGTTGTTTTAGATGAAAGAGGTATTCGCATGTCTAGTTATAAGTACTCTGTTTTTTTAAATAAAGTATTAAGTGAATCAAATACAATTTTTTTGTTGATAGGAGCTTCTTATGGTGTTCCTAAAGATATTGTTAAAAAATCTAATTTTATAATTTCATTATCAGAAATGACATTACCTCATTTAATTGCTCGCTTATTGTTGGTTGAACAAACTTATCGTTCACTCACAATTTTAAATAATCATCCTTATCACCATGAATAAATACATATTAGCAACATCTAATAACAATAAAATTCTTGAAATATCTTCTCAATTAAATACGGTTAATTTACTTAGTTTATCTGATATTGGTTATTTTGATGAAATTGATGAAACTGGATTATCTTTAGAGCAGAATGCATTGATTAAATCTAAAACAATTTATAATAAATATAATATTGATACTATTTCTGATGACACTGGTCTTGAAGTTGATTGTTTATTTGGTGAACCAGGAGTGTTTTCAGCTAGATATGCAGGTGTACATGGTGACTCTAAATTGAATATTGAGAAATTATTAAAAAAAATGAATAAATTTTCTAATAGGAAAGCCAAATTTCGAACTGTGATTTGTTTAAAAACTAAACTTAAGGAATTGTTTTTTGAAGGTATTTGTCATGGAACCATTTCTAATAAACCACTTGGTCTAAATGGTTTTGGTTATGATGCAGTATTTATTCCAAATGGTCAAAGTAAAACATTTGCACAAATGAATTTGGTAGAAAAGAATAAAATCAGTCATAGATTCAAAGCCGTACAACTGTTAGTAAATTATATAAAGTCTAGATAGTTATATGCTTTCTATTTGTTGAGTGATAAAATCGGTAATATTGATATTAGCACATTTTAACATTTGAGGAACAATACTTTTTTCAGAAAAACCTGGAACAGTATTAACTTCAATAATATATGGTTTTTGACTTTTAACAATAAAGTCAACACGAATAATACCTTTTAAATTTAAATCTTTATACAAGTTCTTACTGATTGCAATTATTTTATTCTTTGTGACATTAGGAATCTCAGCAGGCGTTTTTTCAATTGATTTACCATTATATTTCGCTTCATAGTCAAATATATCATTTTGACTTATAATTTCCGTCAAAGGGAGACAAACAATTTGTGAATGAGATTTATATGCAGCACATGTTATTTCACGACCCTCTATAAATTCTTCAATAATTATATCATTATCATGTTCTTTGGCTTTTTCTAAAGCGTCAGGTAGTTCTTTTGCGTTGTATATTTTTGAAACTCCAAAACTAGAACCACCACAACTAGGTTTGACTATACATGGGTAATTTAATTTAATTTTTGAGTTATATATTTTAGCACTAGGGACATGGTAACCTAATGATTGTAAATACTTATTACAATTAAATTTGTCGAATGTTAATTTAGATGCAGATTGACTAGAACAAGTGTAGGGTATTTTTTTAGTATCAAAATATTTTGATAATTTTCCATTTTCTCCAGGGTCTCCATGAATCATCATAAATACTTTGTGGAAAACAACCCTTTTATTATTTAATTGAAATGAAAAGTTACTTGTATCTACTAAAAAATTCTTAGAATTTATAATTACTTGGAATTCATTATCATTAATACATAATACCATAAATGCAGCATATTTTTTTTTATCTATATATTTATTGATTGTTCGTGCACTTTGTAGAGAAATTTCTCTTTCCTTAGATGTGCCACCCATAAGAATTGCTATATTTTGCATTCAGTATTCTTTGAATTACTTATTAAATATAAAATTTGTTTTTTAAATTTTTGTTTATTCCTCGATAGAATCAATATCTTTGTTGAAATTATCTGCTAATGAAATTAAATTTTAAATTTCAATTTTTTTTATTATTGATTTCAATTTTTTTTACACTTTGTTTTTTTAAAGTAGTTGATTTTGGTCTTAAAAAGTACACTTTACATCATAAAATTATTACCGTTCCTGATTTAATTGGACTTGATATTTTACAGGTTGAAGATACAATTTTAGAATATGGACTTAGGTTCGTAATTATTGATTCAGCTGCTTATAATCCTACTTATTCCAGGGGGGCAGTATTGTCTCACAGTCCAAAATTAGGATCTGAAGTTAAGCCTGGAAGAAAAATATATATTACAACTAATCCTACGGCTGTTCATTTTATATCATTCCCAGAACTTACTAATAAATCTTTACGTCAGTCTATTAACTTATTAGAAAATAATGCTTTGATAGTTGGTAATTTATATTACATTGATCACTTTGCAAAGGACGTGCTTATTTTCGCTAAATATAATGATCAGAAGATCTCTAATAGAGATAGTTTGCCAAAATTTTCAATTATTGATTTGTATTTAGGTAACGGTTTTGAGACAGAAGTTCTTGTGCCGAATTTAATTGGACTTAGTCTTAAAGATGTTAAACAAAAATTGAATAATTTCTCACTTAATGTGGGTTCTGTTAATTTAGAAGTTAATGATAGCCTATCTAGTATTGTATATAAACAAGTCCCTGAATTCAATGAGAAATTAACTTTAGGTTCATTTGTTTCTGTTTGGTCAAATGATTCGATAATTCATGAATAGCTTCTTATGTTAAAGGGAGATAAAATATCAGATAATAAAATGTATGAACATCATTTGTTCGAAGTTGAAAAAAATCATGATTTAATACGAATTGATAAATTTTTACTGCTTAGATTATCTAATACTACAAGAACCAAAATTCAAAAGTCTATTTCTAGTGGTAATGTTTTTTGTAATGATTTGCCAGTGAAATCAAATTATAAGGTAAAACCAAATGATAAAATTAGTATTCGTTTTAGCTACGAGCCTTATAATAAAGAAATTATTCCGGAAAATATTCCATTAGACGTTGTTTTTGAAGATAGTGAAATTGTTATTATCAATAAACCTAGTAATATGGTTGTACACCCAAGTTATGGACATTATACAGGTACACTTGTTCATGCCATTTTATATAGATTTAAAGATATAAAGGCTAATTCAGATACTCAAAGGCCAGGATTAGTTCATAGGTTGGATAAAAATACTACTGGTCTTATTGTAATAGCTAGAACTGAACATGCACTCACTTTTCTCTCAGAACAATTCGTTAGTAGAACAATTAAAAGAACTTATGTTGCTTTAGTTTGGGGAGATGTTAAAGAAGATAAAGGTACTATTACTGGTAATATCGGTAGAAATAAAAAAAATCGTAAGATTATGACTGTATTCAAAGATTCTAGTGAAGGAAAACATGCGGTTACACATTATGAAGTACTTGAGAGATTTAGATATGTTACTTTAGTGAAATGTTATTTAGAAACAGGTAGAACTCATCAAATTAGAGTTCATATGAAGCATATTGGCCATCCATTATTTAACGATAATGAATATGGAGGAGATAAAATTTTAAGGGGGACAACTTTTTCAAAATATAAACAATTTGTGCAAAATTGTTTTAAAATTTTGCCTCGCCAAGCTTTACATGCAATTAGTTTATCACTTAAGCATCCTAAAAGTGGAAAAATTGTTTCTTTTAATACTGATTTGCCATCAGATTTAAAAAATATTATAAATAGATGGCGTAAATATGTTAATAATCACTTACAATAAATTGTTTTAGATTTATTAAACGATTAAATATAATTTTATTAACTAATTTTAGGATTATAGATTTAAGGAATAGTTTTCTAGTAGGTTTCATGTTATTCTTTTTCAAATTTAATCATTATTAATTAATTTAGTTAGTATGTATAGATTGTCGTATTTTTCTTTAGTCACCGTATTATTAATCTTGTTTGCTTGTAAAAGTTCAGAATTTGATGATGACAAGGTTTACATTGAACTTTGTGGTAATAATCTAATTGATACAACTAATTTATCTGTCTTATCTTTTAACAGATTAGATAGAACTTCTTTGAATAGTGTGTCACTAGTTATTGATAAAACACAGCCTGATCTAATCGGTTTACAAGAGTCCTATGAAATTGGTAAACAAATTGCCGATCGTTTTAATTATTGTTTTTACGGTAACGATGATAAAAGTACTTCCATCTTATCAAAGTATCCAGTAGAAGTTATGAATGAAATGTATGTTAAAATTAGATTAAATGAAAATCAATATGTTCATTTTTTTAATATTCATTTTCCATCACATCCTTATCAGCCCTATGATATAAGAGATACTTTGATTACAACAGAGTCACAGGCAATTCATCAAGCAGAGCAATCTAGAGGCTTATATGTTGACAACTTATTGTTTCATATAAATCAAATTAATGATAATATGCCTATTATAGTTACGGGTGACTTTAATGAACCATCGCATTTAGATTGGATTGAAGGAAGTGAAAATGCAATTAAATTTCAAATTAGTAATCAAGGTCAGTTTACCGTTGATTGGCCTGCATCTAATAAAATGATTAATTCAAATTTGCTTGATGCTTACAGATCTGCATATACTAATCCTATTGATTATCCAGGTTATACTTGGACTCCTATAGTTAATCTTGACGAGGTTCATGATAGAATTGACTTTATTTATCATAATAATTCTATTACTGTTGAGTCGGTTTTTTTAATTGGTCCTGATAATTTTTCAGATATTGTAATGCCAAATTATGAATCTGATCATAGAGCTCTCTTAGTGAATTTTAAACTTTAAGTTTAATATCTTACTGATATTATATA
Source organism: Flavobacteriales bacterium TMED191 (assembly GCA_002171975.2). Classification (NCBI taxonomy): domain Bacteria; kingdom Pseudomonadati; phylum Bacteroidota; class Flavobacteriia; order Flavobacteriales; species Flavobacteriales bacterium TMED191. The sequence goes on along the minus strand of NHIO02000038.1, from coordinate 56,513 downwards.
TTATTTTAAAGAGATAAAATAAAAGGTCATCAAATGAGATTCTTAATTATATAAGACAATAAAGTTGTCATATGCAATATGTTTTAATGTATTTTTTTTCATAGAATTATTATATATTTGAAAATATAATACCATTTTGTTGTGAGTAATTCAAAATCAATAAAAAAGAAAATTTACAATATCATTTTTACCACAAATGGTCGATATGCTTATCTTTTTGATGTGTGGTTGTTAGTTTTTATTGTGCTATCCTGTATTGGAGTAATTTTAGAAAGTGTTCCAAGTATACAGAATAAGTGGGGCTATCTTTTATTAGTTTTAGAATGGTTTTTTACAATTATATTTACTTTAGAATATGGGTTAAGAATATACTCGTCAAAAAAACCTTTTAAGTATATTTTTTCATGGTGGGGAATAATAGATTTTCTTGCAATCATACCTACGTATCTTAGGACATTTTATCCACCAATAGGTGTGCTTTTAGATATAAGAGTTCTTAGACTAATTAGAGTTTTTAGGGTTTTTAAACTTAAAAAATACATGACAGGTAACAATATGATGATGATAGCATTAGATAAATCTAGACCAAAAATTTTAGCATTTGTTTTATTTGTTTTATTACTGGCTGTAGTTTTGGGTTCAGTGATGTATCTTGTTGAGGGCCAGCAAAATGGTTTCAATACACTTCCTGAGTGTATATATTGGTCAATTGTTACCCTTACCACTGTTGGTTACGGGGATATTGTACCTGTTACAATATTAGGTAAGATTATTGCTACTTTTATTATGATTTTAGGTTATGGTATCATTGCAGTTCCAACAGGGATTGTTTCTGCCGAAATTGTTGAAGAAAAGTATAGAAAATAATTACAAATTATATTTTATAGAAACAAAAAAGTTCCTTGGTGGTTGTACCCAGTAACTTCTTTGTCCTTCTGAATTAATCTCTCCATTATTAAAGTAATGTATATCAGTGATATTATTTAAAAATAATGAAGCAGTGTAGTTTCCATTCTTGTAGTCAATTCTAGCATTTAGCAAAAAATAGTCATCTAGACTTTCAGAATTTTCAAAATTCATATATGATTCACTTTGATATCTGGCTGAAAGATTAAGAGTTAATTTATTAAACAAATAACTAAATTCTTGGTTGATAATGATTTTAGGAGTTAAAATAGGAGTAAATTCTATGTCATTTTGGTTTACAGAACTATAGTTATAGGATGAGTTATTTGTAGTTATTAAATTATCCATTAATGTAATTTGACTAAAAAATTCAAAACCTGTTCTAATACTATTGTCAACTCTTGATCTGAGAGCTAGACCGTTTGGGCCAGTTTGACCACTAAGAACTCTTTCGTTTTTGAAATCCATGAAAAAGAAATTCAAGTTCATGTTACAATTTTCGAATTTCTTTCTAATTCCAAACTCAAAGTCATTAACAAATTCAGCCTTCTTTGAAATAAGTTGATTTCCATATTCAGGACCAATATACTCATAAGTAGTCCAGTCTAAGGCACCATCAACATATGATAATATGTCGTTTCCTTGAAACATATCGTATTTGGCAGGCTCTCTTCCAGTAGAAGCAAAACTTGCATAAATAACATCATTGTTTTGACTTATGTAACTTAAACCCATTTTGGGATTAATAAAACTCCATGAAATTTCATGAAATTTCATAACATCTCCATCGTAATCGAACTGTGTAGTTCTTAATTGAACATCAGAAGAGAATAAAAATTTCTTACCTAAATTAATTTCAACTTTGCTGTGGGCACTTAACTCGTTTTTGTATCTATCAACATTATAGTTCACAGAATTTAAGTCTGTATTCCTTTCAATAAAGTTATTCTTATAACTATTTCCATGAACTCCAAAGTGCAGTTTTAAATTCTTTTTTAGGAATTTATAGTTTGTAAAAAGACCTAACATTCCAGATTTAATTTCATTTTTTGTTAGATTAGAACCGTCTGAATCATAACCATAATAATTATCTAAATCAAAATTCCACCAACCGTCAGCAAGTGTGAAGTAAATTGTTGATTTCACTGAATTATGTTTATTTATTATAAAGGTATTTTGAATTTTTGTTTGAACCTGGGTAAAGTCATCTACTTCAAATTCAGAGTTGGCATTAGTGGTTTTAGAACAGTTGATCTCGTCTTCAGGAACAGACATCCAAGAAAGACCATTCTTTTGATTTCCTGCCAGCAAACTTAATTTCCATATAGATTTATCAAGAAAAAAAACCGGTTGAAAAATTTAATGAATGAGAATTATTAGAAGAATGATTTTTAAATCCGTCGGAGTATATTGTTGATACTCTTAGGTTTAGTGCTTTGTTGTTTTTGATTCCGGAGTTGAAAAAAGCTGATGTTGTAAAAGTATTGTATGAACCAAAACCAAATTTATAATTAAAATTCTGAGGATCACTTAGTTTTTTTGAAAATAACTCAATGCTACCAGCATAGCTTGCATTACCATTTTTAGAAATACCTGCACCTCTTTGAATTTGAATCAAATCAATTGAACTAAGCAAGTCAGCGAAATTTGAAAAATAAAAAGCTTGATCCATTGGATCATTAAGTGGGACTCCATCAATTGTGATATTTACTCTTGTTTGATCTAGACCTCTTAGTCTGAAATATGAGTATCCCTGTGTATATCCACCATCAACACTATAAGTAATTGATGGGGTAGTACTTAATGTTATTGATGGCTCTTTTCCAATAGATTCGGTTTTTATTTTTTCTAATGAAATATTTTGATAATTGATAGGGCTTTTTTGTGTTGCCAAAAATGTTGCATTAACTTCACTTAACTGGATTACTGTGTCTATTTTATTTTGAGCAAATAAAAAGTTAATAGATATTATAAGGAAAATTGGAATATTTTTCATTGTATTAAATTTTAAATTAATAATTCTTTCGATGAATTACCACCGCAAGTTCTATGGGTATGTTCTCAGCCAACTGGCACCCCCAACGATGATGCAATAATAACATTTTTTTTATTTTCCTATGCAAAAATCTTGAAAAATCGAATCAAGAAGATGTTCATTGGAAATCTCTCCTGTTATCTCTCCTAGAAATTCTAAAGATCTTTTAATATCTAGCGATAGGAATTCACCAGATATATTTGATTTTAAACCCGAATCAATATCTTTAATTGCTTGAGTTGTATTTATTAATGATTCAAAATGCCTTTGACTGATAACAATAAATTCATTATTTAAATCATTCCATTTTTCAATTTGTGACTCAATAATTTTAAATAATTTAGGAATGCCATCGCCTTTTTTTGCAGATATATTAATTACTGGAGTCTTCTTAATTTGCATAAAATTTACTGACTGGCTATTTAAATCCAATTTATTTACTAGAATAATGAGTGTAGTTTCTTTGTTTAATGTTTTTTTAATTTTTATTATTTCTTTCTCAATTTTACTTTGATTAAAATCTGTTCTATCTATCATATATAAAACAAATGCAGATTCATTTATTTTATCATATGTTTTAGAAATACCAATCTGTTCAATTTTATTTTTGGTTGATCTGAGTCCAGCAGTATCAATAAATCTAAATTTGTAACCCTTGAAATTAATGATTTCTTCAATTGTATCTCTTGTTGTACCTTTAATGTCTGATACAATTGCTCTTTCTTCATTTAATAATTTGTTTAGTAAAGTTGATTTTCCTGAATTTGGATGTCCAACTATTGCAACTGGAATACCATTTTTTATCACATTACCAAGCTTAAAAGAATCAATTAGTTTATTTATTTTTTGTTTAATATTATTTAGTAACAATAATAGTTCCTTTCTATTAACGAATTTTACATCCTCTTGACTAAAATCTAACTCCAATTCTATTAGTGAAGCAAATTTGACAAGCTTTTCTCTTAACTCTTTAATTTCTTTTGAAAATCCTCCTCGCATTTGTTTAATGGCTAGTTCATGTGCTTTTTCATTTTCGGATGCTATTAGTTCAGCAACTCCTTCAGCTTGCGATAAATCTAGTTTTTCATTTAAAAAAGCTCTTAAAGTAAATTCTCCTCTTTTGGCCAATCGACAATTATTTTGAATTAGAATTTGAATTAATTTTTCTTGAATATAATTTGATCCATGACATGAAATTTCTACAGTATTTTCGCCAGTATATGAATTTGGAGATGTAAAAGAAGTTACAATTACCTCATCTACAACTTTATTATTTACAATAATCTCTCCTACTGAAACTTGTTTTTTTTCTTTGTGAGAAATTTTTTTTTGACTGTATGGTTTCAAAATATTGTTGATAATATTGATGGCTTCTAAACCTGAAATTCGTATAACAGCTATTGCACCTTTTCCATTTGATGTTGAAATAGCACAAATTGTATCTTGGTTCATTTTTAAAAAGTTAATTTACAGCAAATTTAATTTATTATTGTTAGTTAAAATTTTATTATTAGTTGATTTATTTTCTAAGTTTGTTATTCAATAATGATGATATGAGTATTTTAATAAATAAAAATTCAAGAGTTTTAGTCCAAGGTTTCACAGGTAGTGAAGGTACATTTCACTCATCTGAGATGCTAAAATATGGTACAAATATTGTAGCAGGAGTAACACCAGGCAAGGGTGGAATGACACATCTAGATAAACCAGTTTTTGACTCTGTTTCTGAAGCTGTTAAATCAACCAGTCCAAATGTTTCTATTGTTTTTGTTCCTCCTAGATTTGCTAAGTCTGCTATCATAGAATCTATTAATGCAGAAGTTCCATTGATTGTATGTATCACGGAGGGTATTCCCACAAAAGATATGATAGAGGTTAAACAATGTTTACAACAATCAAAATCTCGCCTTATTGGTCCAAATTGTCCCGGAATTATTACACCAGGAGAAATTAAATTAGGTATTATGCCTGGATTTATTCATCAAAAAGGAAGTATTGGTGTTGTTTCTCGTTCAGGAACTTTAACTTATGAGGCAGTTGACCAATTAACTAAAGTAGGTTTAGGTCAATCTACATGTATTGGAATTGGCGGCGATCCAGTTATTGGAACTAATACTTGTGACGCTGTTAAAATGTTTATGAATGATTCTGAGACTAGTGGAATTGTATTGATTGGTGAAATTGGGGGGCAGATGGAAAATGATGCTGCTTATTGGATCAGAGAAAATGGTAACAAACCAGTTGTTGGATTTATTGCAGGTCAAACAGCTCCTCCCGGTAGAAAAATGGGGCATGCAGGTGCAATTGTTGGAGGAAAAGACGATACCGCTTTAGCTAAAATGCAAATTATGAGAGACTGTGGCATTACTGTTGTAGAGTCACCTGCGGATATAGGAATTGCCATGAAACAAATTCTTGAAAAATCATGAAAATATTAAAAGACAAAACCGCAATTGTAACTGGTGGATCAAGAGGCATTGGAAAGGCAATTGTTTTGAAGTTTGCTGAAAATGGTGCTAATGTAGTGTTCACATATGTATCGTCAATTGATAAAGCTAATTTAGTTATTGAAGAATGTCAAAAGTATAATGTAAATATTAAAGCTGTCAAGTCAGACGCATCTGATTACAATTCTACTGAAGATTTAATCAAAAATATATTACAAGAATTTTCCTCAATAGATATATTAGTAAATAATGCAGGAATTACTAAGGATAATTTATTATTACGCATGACAGATGCCGACTTTAATTCTGTAATGCATGTTAACATGAATTCAGTTTTTAATATGACTAAATGTGTTCAAAGAAACATGCTGAAAGCACGACAGGGCTCTATTATTAATTTGAGTTCTATTGTAGGCGTGAAAGGTAATCCTGGTCAATCCAACTATGCGGCATCTAAGGCTGCAATAATTGGTTTTTCTAAGTCTATTGCACTTGAGCTTGGGTCTAGAAATATTAGATGCAATGTTATTGCACCAGGATTTATTGAAACAGAGATGACCAATAATCTTGACATAGAGATGATCAAAAGGTGGGAAGAGAGTATCCCATTAAAAAGAACAGGCAATTCTAAAGACGTTGCTGATTTAGCTTTATTTTTAGCATCAGATTTATCTTCATATATCACTGGGCAGGTAATTAATGTCTGTGGAGGAATGGTAACTTAATTCTATTTAATGATTTTTTATAACTCTATTATTTTAAACACAACCTTATTTGAATTCCTGGGTTGTTTTTTTTTGAGTTTTTTTTTAAGTTTTTTGCTTTATAGAAAACATACTAGTTTGAATAATGTTTCAAATTTGATTAGGACTTTATTATTTTTAGTTCGGTTTTGTATTTTTTTCTTACTGTTTTTATTTCTATTTAATCCTAAATTAAAAAGAGAGACAAAAGTAGAGGAGTCTCCCAAGATCGTCTTTCTTCAAGATAATAGCTTTTCCATTATATTAGGAGATGATTCATTATATTTTAAAAATGATTATTTAGTTTTTTTAGATTCTTTATTTTCAAATTCCAGACTAGATATTGATGTTTTTTCTTTTGATCAATCTTTTAAAAAGGGTTTTTTAGATTTTTCAGGAGACTTGACAAACATGTCAAATATTTTAGAACATGTTTCAGAAATTTATTCTAATCAAAATGTTGGTGCATATATTTTAGCATCTGATGGTATTTATAATCAAGGTTTAAATCCCTTGTATTTGAAAAATAAATACAATGCTCCTTTATATACATTATTAATCGGAGATACAACTGCAAGAAAAGATCTTTTAATTTCAAAAATTAAGACAAATAAATTGTCATATTTAGGTAATAGTTTCCCTGTAGAGATTAATATTCAAGCACTTCAAATGAAGGGTTTAGAGTTTCATGTTAAAGTATTTGAGAATACAGATTCTGAATTTAAAAAACCATTATTTATAAAGAAATTTTCTATTGACAAATCAAGTTACGATGAGAAAATACATTTTTTTATATCACCAAAATCCCCTGGTTTAAAATCTTACTCTGTTTATTTAGAATCAAATACAGACGAATATAATTTATTTAATAACCAAGATGTTTTTCATGTTGATATAATGGATGATAGAAAAAAAATATTAATTTTATATGGCAATCATCATCCAGATATAACAGCAATTAAACATAGCTTAGAGAGTTTTGATCAATATCAAGTTGAAACTGAATGGGTCAAGAATTTTCAACCCTCTATAAATGATTATAAAAGATATAGTTTAATCATTCTTCATCAAGTTTCCGAACTAATTGGGGTAGAAGGCATTGATTTATATGATTTTCCAGTTTGGTATATAATTGGTAAAAACTCTGATTTAGCTCTTTTAAATCAAAGTCAAAATATAGTCAAATTTAATAATTCAAATCTCGATTTTGAATTTTCTAACTTTGCGTTAAATGATAATTTTTCCACTTTTAATCTATCCGATTCATTAGTAGATTTTTTATCATATTCATCATCACTTTTAGTACCATTTTTAGTCCCAGAAGTAAATAGTTTAACTGATGTATTGCTGAATAAACAAATAGGATCTATAAACACAAATAAACCTATTTTATTTTTTGCTAAAAATCAACAAAAATCAGCCTATTTATTAGGTGAGGGCTTATGGAGATTAAAATTAAATGATACATATTTAAATAATAGCAATTTGCTTTTCAATAGTTTTATCAGCAAAATTGTTCAATCTTTATTGTCAGATGATAACAAAAAAAGATTACACATCAATTATAATTCAATTCAGTATTCTAACTCTAGAATTTCTTTTGAAGGAGAATTTTATAATCGTAATTTTGAATTAATTAATTTTCCTGAACTAAATTTAGAAATAATTGATTCAATTGGTGACTCTTATAATTATAAATTTAATCGATTTTCTAGTTCATATTATTTAGATGTTTTGTTATCTGAAGGAAGTTATAATTTTATTGCTAAATCAGAATTAAATAATAAAGTTTTTACTGACACAGGAAGCTTCATTGTTTTAAAGCCTAATTTCGAGTCTAAAAACACTATTGCTAATTTCGACCTATTAAATAATTTAGCGCGATTAAATAACGGCTATGCCACATCAATTGATAGTTTAGATAATTTATTTCAAAATATTCAACAATCTCCTAATTTTAAGGTTTCTACTTATATTGAAAATAGTTTTAAGTCCCTAATTAATTTTCAGTCTTTATTGTTATTATTATTATTACTATTATTTATAGAATGGTCAGTTAGAAGAAGATATATTAATTTTTAATTATGTTTTCACATACTATAGACAATGAATTAAAAAAATAAATATAAATTAGCTAAAAATTGACATTGTGCCAATTTAGTATTTTGATATTTTAAGTCTCATTAGCAATTGATGCTTGTAGATTTATTAAATAAAACAAGTTGAAGAACAATTAAAAAAATAATTATTATGAATCAAAAATTAAACCCTATCGCAATTGTTGGATTATTTGCCGCTATTTTTATATTATTATTCGGTACTAGAGTAACATACACAGTTGGTCCAGGTCAAAAGGCAGTAGTTTTTTACAGATTTGGAAAAGGATTAGATAAAGAAAATGTAAAAGATCAGGGATTTCATTTTATTGCTCCATGGAATGAGAAGTATATTTACAATGTGCGTATTCAAGAAGACCTGTCAATTATGGAGGTTTTGTCTAAGAATGGATTAACAATAAGAACTGAACTGTCTTACAGATACAAACCTGTTGATAATAAAGTTGGTTATGTTCATGATGACTTAGGTGTTAATTATCATGATAATATAATTATACCTGAAATTAGATCAGTTACTAGAGAAGTTATCGGAGAATATTTACCCGAGGAATTGTATTCTACAAAAAGGGAAGTTATTGAAGATGAAATATATGAACGTACTAAGATTGCTTTATCTTCAAAAAATCTTTTACTTGATGCAGTATTAATCAGAGATGTAACTCTACCAAAGACTCTTCAAGATGCAATTGATAATAAGTTGAAAGAAGAACAGATTTCATTGGAATATGATTTTAAATTAGTTCAGGCTGAGAAGGAAGCTCAAAAACAAATTATTGAAGCAGAAGGTAAAGCGAAGGCAAATAGAATTTTAAGTGCTAGTTTAACTGATAATATCTTGAGAGATAAAGGAATTGAGGCAACTTTAAAGCTTGCTGAATCTAATAATTCTAAAGTAGTAGTAGTTGGTTCGCCTGACGATGGTCTCCCTCTTATTTTAGGCAAATAATTCAGCTAGAAGTTAGATATTTTTTTTTCAATAATAAATAGATAATCTCTTTGTTTTGCGGCTTCATGAAAATCCATTTCAATTGCAGCTTTATGCATAAGTTTTTTTGTGTCTTTAGCTTTCTTTTTTAAATTGACGAGTGACATCTTATTAAGTGCTTTTTCATCTAGTTCTGCAGTATCATTTGGTTTCTTTTTATTGGATATAAAATTATTCATTGAAAGAATTTTTTTAACCAAAGGTTTAGGAGTTATATTGTTGGTTTGGTTGTATTGCTTTTGTATTTTGAGTTTACGTTTGTTATCATTAATTGTTGCTTTAATGGAATCAGTTATAACGTCTGCATATAATATACTAGTTCCTTCAATGTGACGTGCAGCTCTTCCAATTGTTTGTATTAAAGATCTTCTAGATCTTAAGAAACCTTCTTTATCTGCATCTAAAATAGCTACTAGTGATACCTCGGGTAAATCTAACCCCTCTCTTAATAAATTTACACCTATTAACACATCTATATTTCCTTGTCTTAAGTTTTTCATAATCTCTATTCTCTCAATTGTATCGATATCAGAGTGTATATACGTTGTTTTAATTCCTGCTTCAATTAAATACTCACTTAATTTTTCGGCCATTTTTTTTGTTAATGTGGTTACTAAGGTTCTTTGTTGTTTTTTTATTCTGATATTAATTTGATTTATTAGATGGTCTATTTGATTTTGAGATTTTTCAATTATAATACTTGGTTCTAAAAGACCTGTGGGTCTAATTAGTTGTTCAACAATAACACCATGACATTTTTCTATTTCATAATCTCCTGGAGTTGCACTCAGGAATACAGTTTGGGTTTTTATATTTTCAAATTCTTTAAAATTTAGAGGTCTGTTGTCTAATGCCGATGGTAATCGGAATCCGTATTCAACAAGAGTTTTTTTTCTAGATTGGTCACCTCCATGCATTGCTTTTACTTGAGGAAGTGTTACATGGCTCTCGTCAATAATTAATAAAAAATTTTCAGAAAAATAATCCATGAGACAAAATGGTCGCTCATTTTCTTGTCTTCCATCCAAATACCTTGAGTAGTTTTCTATCCCGCTACAATATCCAAGTTCTTTAATCATTTCCATATCATAGTGAACTCTAGATTTTAATCGTTCAGCTTCTTGAGTTTGTTTGTTCTTAATTAGATGATTAAATTGTTTTTCTAATTCATTTAATATTTTTGGAATTGCATTTTGAACATTTTTTTTTGAAGTGACAAAGATATTTGCTGGTGATATATTTAGATTGTCTAAATCTAATTTTTTTTGTTTTAAATAATTTATTTGTTGAATTTTTTCAATCTCATTCCCCCAAAATATTATTTTATAATGTACATCTGCATTACTTGGATGAATTATAATTGTATCTCCAACTACTTTAAATTCTCCGTGTTGTAATATCGTATTTTCGGTTCTTGTATATAATGCATCAATTAAACAAATAATTAATTTTTTTCTTGAAAAATGTAAATTTTTATTTAATTGTATTGATTTTTCTTTGAAAAAAGAAGGATTTCCTAATCCGTATATGCAAGAGACAGATGATATAACAATTACATCTTTTCTTCCAGAAAGTAAAGATGTAGTAGTGCTAATTCTTAATTTTTCAATTTCTTCATTAATTGAAAGATCTTTCTCAATATATGTATTAGTTGCAGGTAGGTAGGCTTCAGGTTGATAATAATCATAGTATGACACAAAGTATTCAACTGCATTATTTGGAAAAAATGTTTTAAATTCTTCATATAATTGTGCAGCTAATGTTTTATTATGACATAGAATTAAAGTAGGAGTATTATGTTTTTCAATAACATTTGCCATTGTAAAAGTTTTACCTGATCCTGTTACACCTAATAAGCATTGTGATTTTATTTTCTTTTTTAAGCCATTTAAAAGTTTATTTATGGCTTCTGGTTGATCTCCAGTTGGTGAATATGTTGATTTTAGTTCAAACATTATATTTTGTCATTAATTTAAGCCAGAGAGTCCAGGATTTTTCAGCTTGTTTGATAAGCATTTCTTTTCCATTTATTATTTGAGCTCCTTTTGTTTTAGCTTTTTTTAAAAATAGAGTTTTTGATGGGTTATATATCAAGTCAATGCAATAATGTTTATTCGTTATTAAATCATAAGGAATATTTGGTGCGTTATTAATTTTTGGAAATTGACCAAGTGGTGTTGTGTTAATAATAAGTTTATAATCATTAATTACATCTTTAATATCAGAATAATGTTGCATTTTATTTTTTGGATATCTAGAAACTATAAGGTGTTTTATGTTTTCTAAATCTAAACAATATGATATAGTTTTAGACACCCCTCCCGAGCCAAGAATTAATGCTTTTTTATTCTTTGTATTCAATTTTTCTAAAATACTTTTGAAGCCAAATAGGTCTGTATTAAAGCCCATCTTTTTATATTTTGGAGTAATAAAAATTGTGTTGACAGATTTTGTAATACTAGCTATTGGTCCTAATTTATCTAAGTGTTTTATAATATCTTCTTTGTATGGACTTGTTACATTTAATCCAACTATTTTTTCATTTTTTATAAAATGATTAATCTGATTGAGTGTTTTCAATGGAAATAGTGAATATGAAAAGTTTGTTATGTTATTTTCTTTAAATTTTTTCTCAAAATATTCTTTTGAAAAAGAATGGCTAATATTTTTGCCAATTAAACCTAGATTATACATTTCTATATCTTCTGCCTAAATACTCAATTACCACAATTGTTATTATACCTATAAAGATAAATGAAATGGCAAACAAATCATTTATGCTTGTAAAGTTAGGTATAGTTAGTGAGTTTGATTCATCCATTTTCCATGGCCATATCCACAGTAGGGAACCTATTATAAATCCAGTTAGGATTGCAAATGTTTTATTTTTATGTTTGGATATTAACCATTTAATGGATCTACTAAATAGTAAAATACTAAATATGTGGCCTAACATGAATACTATAAATATATTCACGTAATTTATAAATTCATTCACATTAGTTCCGGAAAAATAATTACTGATGTTTATAGGGTTAAATATCATGAATATTTTAGACATTAGTAACTCGTAATTTCCTAATAGAACAAGTAAATATGAACCTGACAAACCTGGTATGAGCATACCTAAAACACCAATACTTCCGCATAAAAAAATAAAAAATAGATTTTGATTTTCACCTATGTTTGGGTTTGCTAAAAAAAAACCTAAAGATATTGCAAATCCTAATAGTCCTAATAAGTATTCTACTAATCCCCATTTTTTAACATATTTAGATACATACCACGCAGATATGCTAATTATGCCAAAAAAATATGCCCATGTGTAATGCTCGTAATTTTTAAAAAGATATTCTAATGTATTAGCCATGAACATATAGCTAATAATAATTCCTAGAGATATGGATAGTAAAAAAGATAGTGAAATATGTTTTTGTACTGCATTAAAATTCAGCTCTTTAATTAAAGCCAAAAGTCTTATGTCAAATTTAGTGATAATATCAATTAACTTTTCATAAATACCTAAAATAACAGCCAATGTAGATCCAGAAATGCCAGGAATGATATTTGCAACACCAATAATCATTCCTTGTAATATGTGAAGTAGAATTCTTTTCAATTTATATTTTTCTGTTTGTGTAAATTATTATACGCAGAATATCCACCACTTAGATTATATAGATTGTTAAAATTAAATTCTTTTTTAAGCATGTATATTACTGCTGCTGCTCGCTTGCCTGATTGGCAATAAATTACTACAGTTTTCTCACGGGAAATTTTATCTTGATAATTAAGAATGTCTTCCATTGGAATATTTGTAGAGTTTAAATGCCCATTATCATACTCGTATTTTTCTCTAACATCAATTATCTGAACTTTATTTTTTTTAAGCTTCAATAGTTCTTTTATTGTAATCTCTTTCATTCTATTTTATAAAATTAAAAAAGGTGTCTCCTCTTAGTCCTAGTCGAAGACTCTCTAGAGGAATAATATCATTTGTTCCAATATTACCTAGGTTCACATTTGGTCCAAGTAATTTAATGAAAAATACTTGTTGTTGTTTTTTAGGTGCTTCCCACAGAATTTTTTCTTTTGGTATTTTAGTTAAAATTTCTTCAATTAAGTCAGAACGAACTTCACCACTGCTTCTATAAAGGCCTACATTACCACTTTCTCTTGCCTCTGCTATCACTTTCCAAGAACCTGCTTTTAATTCTTTTTCCATCAACTCTATCCATTTTGAAGGTGCTATTATCTTGTCAGAACTTTTATATCCTACCTCAGAAAAAACAGTAATATTTTGATTAGCTAATTTATTAATGTACTCGCATTTTTGATTATGATTCATTTCGATGCTTCCATCAGAAATTTCTACTGTATTTAATTCAAGGTTGTTTACTAAATCACAATATTCTTTAAACATATTTCTAACAATATATGCTTCGAATAATGTGCCTCCTAAATATAGTTTTATGCCATGTTTTTTATATAATTTAATTTTTTTAGAAATGTTTTTACTAATTAGTGATGTGCCAAATCCAAATTTTATTATATCAATATAACTACTACATGTTTCCATCAGTCCTTCAGCTTCTAGAGTTGAAATTCCTTTGTCCATAACCATTGTTAAACCTTTTTGTCTGGGTTTATCGGGTCTTATAGGTATATTAGGAAGGTCAATCATAATATGAGTTTTTGTTAGTTAAGTAAGTGCAAAAGTATTAAAATGATAAGATTCTGTAGTCATTTCTGTTAAAAAGTTATTTACATTTGTTTAGTTAAATTATTGTATGACTTTAATTAAATCAATTTCTGGAATAAGAGGGATTATTTATGATAATGACTCAAAAGGTTTATCCACTAAAGAAATTACTCATTGTATAAAACAATTTGTAATGTGGGTTAAAAACAATAATTTATCCAATAAAAAATCTATTGCTTTAGGAAGAGATGGTAGATTGAGCGGTAATTCCATATGTAATTTAATTAAAGACTTGTTAATTTCCTATGGTCTTAATGTTGTCGACCTAGGTTTAACTACAACTCCCTCTGTTCAATTAGCTATTGTCTCCGAAAAATGTATAGCTGGAATAATGGTTTCTGCTAGTCATAATCCAATTAATTGGAATGGTTTGAAATTTTTAAATAATAATGGAGAGTTTTTGTCAAAAAATCAGGCTGAGGAAGTTTTTAATTCGTCAACAGATCTAAAAGTGGAATTTGATAATAATGCTAGTATTGTTTCAATAAATTATATGCATAAACATATTCAGTCTATTTTAAAATTAGTTGATGTTGATGTAAATAGAATTGCAGCTAAAAGTTTTAAGGTTGTTGTAGATGGGATTAATTCTTCAGGTGGTGTATTTGTTCCTTATTTATTGGATAAATTAGGTGTTGAGGTAATTAAATTAAATTGTATTCCAAATGGAAAATTTTCTCATCCACCAGAACCTTTGCCAAATAATTTGTCTCAACTTGCACAAGTTGTAAAAGATACTCGAGCTAATTTTGGAATTGCAGTTGATCCAGATGTAGATAGACTAGTATTAGTTTGTGAAGATGGGTCATTCTTTGGAGAGGAAAATACTATTGTAATAATTGCTAAACATATACTTAGTAATTACCCTGGAAGTAGTGTAGTATCTAATTTATCTACTACTCAAGCTGTCAAGGATATTGCAGTAGAATTTAATGCTACTCATTTTGAATCTGCTGTAGGTGAAGCTAATGTTGTTGATTTAATGAAGAAAAAAAAATCTATTATAGGCGGAGAGGGTAGTGGTGGAATTATTTTTTCAACATCTCATTATGGTAGGGATGCATTGGTTGGGATTGCACTTTTTTTATCTTATATATCTAAAGTTAATTTGTCAGTTAAACAAATTAAATCATTGCTTCCCACTTACCATATGATTAAACACAAAATTTTATTAGATAAAAATAAATCTTTTGATTTTCACAATTTTATTGATTATAAAGTACAATTTTGTCAAAATAATAATTTAAATTATGGCTTAATTGATGGTATTAAAATTTATTATGCATGTGGAAGTTGGTCTCATATTAGAATGTCCAATACTGAACCATTAATTCGGTTAATTATTGAGTCTAAAACGAAGGAAAGAGCATTTGAAATAAAATCTACAATTATTAATGAAATAAATATGCTAAATACATGAAAAAAGTTTATTTAGATAATGCTGCTACTACCGAGTTAGATGCAGAGGTTTTAGATATTATGACTTTATCCATGAGAACTGATTATGGAAACCCTTCTTCTTCTCATATTTTTGGTAGAAAAAGTAGATCAACTATTGAAACTTCACGAAGATCAATTGCCAATTTATTAAATGCTGATCCATCTGAAATTTTTTTTACTTCTGGAGGAACAGAAGCAGACAACATGGCCATTAGAGGCGCAGTTAGAGATGCTGGTATAAAACATGTTATTACTTCTAAAATAGAACACCCTGCTGTTATTAATACTGTTGCTCATTTAGTAAATAAAGGTAAAATAAGTGTTGATTACGTTGATTTGAATGATGATGGAGTTGTTGATTTAATCCACTTAGAAAATTTGTTATCAAATAACTCAAATACTTTAGTGAGTTTGATGCATGGTAATAATGAAATTGGTAATTTATTGGATATTAAAGCTGTTAGTCATTTATGTCACCAATATGATGCCTTATTTCATTCAGATACAGTTCAGACTATTGGACATTATATGTTTAATTTAAAAGAGATAAAAATTGATTTTTTAACTTGTTCTGCTCATAAATTACATGGCCCTAAAGGTGTCGGTTTTTTATATATTAATAAAAAAGTCAATATTACTCCGTTAATCCATGGTGGTTCTCAAGAAAGAGATATGAGGGCAGGAACTGAATGTGTGTATGGTATTGTAGGATTGGCAAAGGCTATGGATGTTGCATATAGGAACCTAGCATCGCATAGAAAACACATTGAGAAATTAAAAAATCATATGATTAGCTCAATTACAGATAAACTTCCATTTATAACATTTAATGGGTCATGCCATGATTTAAATAATAGTTTATACACTGTTCTTAGTCTTTCTTTTCCAAAATCAGATTATGGAGATTTACTAATTTTCAATTTAGATATTCTTGGAGTTTCTTGCTCTGGTGGAAGTGCATGTAGTTCTGGAAATGTAAATCAGTCTCATGTTATTTCTAACATCAAAACACAGGACGGTCCTGTTATTCGTTTTTCTTTTAGTAGAAATAATTCATTAAGCGATATTGATTTTGCTGTAGAAAAATTAATTTCTTTATTTAACTAGTAGTAATGAAGTCGGCGGACTTTTGATATATATTTAGCAAGTCGTATTACTTGTTTTGTATATCCAAATTCATTGTCATACCAGATATATAAAATAATATTTTTACCGTCTTTTGAGACTATTGTTGCAGGGGAGTCAAAAATTGCTGCACCAGGGTTGCCAATAATATCACTTGATACTAGTTCCGGATTCATAGAAAATTTAATTTGATTTACAAGAGGGCCATCTAGCGCAGCTTTTCTAATAAGTTCATTTACACTATCGAAGTTCATATTGTGTTTTACTTCTAAATTAATTATTGCTAATGATCCGTTTGGAGTTGGAACTCTTATTGCATTAGCAGTTAGTTTATTCGATAACACAGGTATTACTTTGGTTACGGCTTTGCCAGCTCCAGTTGATGTAATTACCATGTTTATTGCAGCTGATCTTCCTCTCCTTGTCTTATTATGCATATTGTCAAGTAGATTTTGATCATTAGTGTAAGCATGAATAGTTTCAATATGCCCTTTGATGATATTGTTATTATCACTAATAACTTTTAGTATTGGTGCAATTGCGTTAGTTGTACACGATGCAGCTGATATAACTTTATCTTGCTCAATATTAATTACATCTTGATTAACTCCATATACTATATTTGGAATACCTGATCCAGGAGCAGTAAGCAATACTTTACTTATCCCTTTAATTTTTAAATGATTCTTTAAGCTGTCATAATCTTTAAAAACACCCGTGTTGTCTATTAGTAATGCATCATTAATTCCATGTTCAGTTAGTGTATTTATTGAGTTATTGTCAAAAAATTTAATTTTTTGTCCATTTATAATTATTGAAAGATCCTCGTAATTTATCTCAATCGAACTTGAGAAGTTTCCATGTACTGAATCTTGCCTTAATAAGGCACATCTTTTTTTTAAGGAATCAGCATCGATCTTTCTTAGAATTATTCCTTTTAGTCTTAATTGTTGACCTTTCCCTGCTTGTTTAATTAATTCACGAGCACACAATCTTCCAATTCTCCCAAATCCGTAGAGAACTACATCTTTAGAGTTTTGTCTTTTGTCTTTAGATTTTTTGATGAATCCAATTTTTTTATCTAAAAAATCTTCCTGACTATGAAAACTAGCTTTTTGTTCTAAATATTCAAAGGTAAGTTTTCCAATATCAATTTTTGCAGGAGCTAAATCCATGTTCTGTAGCCCCTCTGCTAATATAGAAGAATCAAAAATATTTATAGGTTTTTGCACAAAATTTGTAGCGTATTGATGGAGTCTTAAGATATCAGATACATTTTTATCTATTAAGTGTCTTCTAAATAAAACAAGTTCAATACCTTTCTCATATAACAGATTACTAACAGAGTTAATAAGTTTAGTAGCAGCTTTTTTTTCTGAGATAAATGCTTTTAAATTTTCTGAGTAGTTCTTATTCATATTATTAATATTGTAAAGAGTTGTATGTATTATTTATGATGATGTAAAAGTAGTTTTTTATTTAATTATTTTTGTAGATATTATATGTTTTTTTGTATGATAAAATTTTCAAAATATAATTCTTGTGGTAATGATTTTATTATAATTGATAATAGGTTAAAACAATTCTCTAATACATTGAGGATTTCCTCTGTTATTATGAATAATCAATCATATATAAAGTCTTTGTGTGACAGAAAAACCGGAATAGGCGCTGATGGTTTAATTCTTATCGACTTACCCACTAGTCCGAAAAGTTTATATTTTATGACATATTACAATTCTGATGGACTTGTCTCATCGTTTTGTGGTAATGGTAGTATGTGCTGTGCTCATTTTATATCTTCTATTGGAATTGCTGGCCCTGAACCATTTTCTAGTGGTCATTTTGAAACAAATCAAGGACTTTTTTCTTTTGAAGTAGATATTAACAATAATAAATCAAAAGTGTCATTAGTTGATGTTACAGATTTTAAAACTGATTTTAACGGAACTTTTATTGACACAGGTTCACCACACTATGTAATGTTTAAAAATCAACTAAACAATATGGACGTGAATAAAGAGGGGGCTGAAATTCGTTATAGTAAAAGGTTTAGAATTGAAGGCACAAATGTTACATTTGCACAGTTTATTAATAACAATCTATTTATTAGAACATATGAAAGAGGTGTTGAAGCTGAAACTCTCTCATGTGGAACAGGTGCAGTTGCAGCTGCTTTATGTGCGTTTGTAAATGGTTTTATAACAGTTTCAGAAGTATTAGTTAAAACTAAAGGAGGTGATTTGAAAGTTAGTTTTAAGAAAAATTCTGATACCTTTTCCGATATATATCTTCAGTCAGAAATTGAGAAAAATTTTGAAGGACTTTTACCTAAGATATGAAGTACTTCAAAATTTATATTGTTTATTTAATTTTATTATCATGTAATAATAATCAGCAATATGATAGTTTAATTGTTGATTCTAATTATGTAGGCATGAATAAGTGTGCTGCTTGTCATCAAGAACAATATCAAAATTTTATAAATACAGGAATGGGAAGATCTATTCGACCAGCATTTAAAGAATATAGTTCATCTGATTTCACTAAACAGTTACATGATACTTTATTAGATTTTTTTTATCACCCCCAATGGGTTGAGGATAGTTTACATTTTATTGAATATCAGTTGTCAAGCTCTGGAGATACTATACATTATTTGAATTATCCCATTGATTATATTGTTGGTTCAGGTCATCATACAAACTCTCATCTTTTTACAAACAACGGATATTTATATCAAGCTCCAGTTACTTATTATACTCAAGACTCTATTTTAGACTTTCCGCCTGGATTTGAGAATAATAAAAATAGTAGATTTTCAAGAAAAATGGGCTTAGAATGTATTGCATGTCACAATGCATATCCTGATTTTGTATTAGGTTCAGAAAATAAATATAAAAGTATGCCCACTGGTATTGATTGCGAAAGGTGTCATGGACCTGGAGAATTACATTTAGAAAAGATAAAAAAAGGAAATATTACGGATACAACTAAACTTATTGATTATAGTATAGTCAATCCTGCTGACTTAAGTCTAGAGTTACAAAATGATTTATGTGCAAGATGTCATTTGCAGGGAAATGCAGTGCTAAAACCTCATAAATCTTTTTTTGACTTCCTTCCTGGAATGCGTTTAAGTGATATTATGGATGTATATCAACCTAGATATTCCAATTCTGAAAATGATTTCATTATGGCTTCTCATGTTGATAGAATGAAATTAAGTTCTTGTTATATTCAATCTGAAGAAAATCTTTCATGCGTCAGTTGTCACAATCCTCATGTATCTGTTCATGATGTTCCTGAAAACTTTTTTAATTCTAAATGTTTAGACTGTCATATTAATGATGATTGTAATGAGGAAACAGAAAATAAAATTCATTCAAACAATGATTGTGTTTCATGTCATATGCCAGCATCTTATACTACTGATATTCCGCATGTTCAAATTACTGATCACAAAATTAGAATTCCAAATAATGATGCCGCTGAAAATATTGACACATTACATAAAGAATTCCTGGGTCTAGAATGTGTTAATAATAAATTACCTGATAATTTGAGTATTATTCAAGGTTATCTTCAGCAATATGAGAGATTCAATCCATACTCATTTTACTTAGATTCTGCTGCAAGTTATTTACAAGGAATAAAATTAGATAATGATCAAGGTATATATGTCCATATATATTATTTGTTTTTAAGACAAGCTTATAATTCAATTATAAAAGAGGTCAATAATATAGGCGCTAGTTTATTACTTAATAAGTTTTTAATTAATAAAGATTATAGTAATAAGGATGCCTGGACTTGTTATAGAATTGGGGAGTCATATGTTCATGAAAATGATTTAGAAAATGCTTTTTTATTTTATCAACAGGCTGTCAAGTTAGCACCATATAATTTAGAATTTAGAAACAAGTATGCTATTTCTTTATTTAAAAGGAATAAAATTGAATTTGCAATTGACGAATTTAATTTTATTATTAACGAGGATAATAATTTTGTTTTGGCATATGCAAATCTAGGCTTTTTATATTTTTCAATTGGCAAGTACTCAGATGCATTAGATTATTATAATTTAACTTTAAAATTAGACCCATACCATGAAAAAACTCTAATTAACAAAGCACAGTTGTTATTATTTGAAAATAAACAAAAAGATGCGTTTCTTTGTCTAGAAAAAATTCTTGAGATTTATCCTAATAATAAAGATGCCTTAACTCTGTTAAATCAAATTAATGAGATATAGTTTAATTTTTACTTTTTTATTTATTCCCTTTATTTTTTTACTTTTTTTTATAAAAAATGAGTATTTAGATAAGTCTATTGTTAAAGAAAATACAGAGTTTTTTATTAGTAAAGACACCTCTTTTGAAGATGTTGTCAACCAATTAGATTCTATTGCTATTGACTTTCATCCTTTAGCAAAATTGGTTTTTAATCAATTTATTGAAAAAAAAAGACTTCAATACTGGTATACTTCAGGTCGATTTATATTACAAAAAGGATCCTCTTTAAATGATGTGGTAAATAAACTCAGATCGAGATCCCAAGATCCTACAAAACTTACATTTAATAGTATGGATGATATTGTAGATCTTTTTGGTATAATGGACTCTACTCTAGATCTTGATTCATTAGATATGCTGAACTATTTAAATTTAAATAACTATCCTTTAGACAGTTTGTATTTGTTGCTTATTCCAAATACTTATGAATTATATTGGGATATTAGTCCTAAAGAGTTCTTAAATAGAATGCGTTTAGAGTATAATAATTTTTGGACAAACGAGAGGATTAATAGTGCTAATCAATGTAATTTGTCTGCTCACGAAGTTTTTGTTTTAGCATCAATTGTTGATAAGGAAGCTAGTCATTTTGATGAAATGCCAACTATTGCTGGCTTATATATTAATAGAATAAAAATTGGATGGCCACTAGCTGCTGATCCAACAATAGCTTACATATGGCGTAAAAAATATAATAAATCATTAAGACGTATTAGAAATAAGCATATTGAACAAACTAAACAATCTAAATATAATACTTATTACCATAAGGGTTTACCCCCTTTTCCGATTTGTTTACCAAGTCTTCAGTCTATTGAAGCAGTATTGCATCCTGAAGATCATAATTTTTTATTTATGTGTGCTAGACCTGATAATTCTGAATATCATAATTTTGCTAAAAATCATTCTGATCATTCAGCTAATGCTGCTAAATTTCATGAATGGTTGAATAAAAGAAAAATTTATTAAATTTTTTATAAATTTGTTTAATAACTTAAATCGTTCTTTAATTATTTTCATAAATCGCCTTATCGCTTTCAAATGAAAGAGGAAAGTCCGGACAATACAGAGTACCATACTTCCTAACAGGAAGGGTCTTTATTTTAAAGATACAGATAGTGCCACAGAAAATAACCGCCAAAATTTATTGGTAAGGGTGAAAAAGTGAGGTAAGAGCTCACAAAGTTTAATAGTGATATTAAATTTGGGTAAACCTTATGGATTGAAAGATCAAATATACCAGGATGTACTTTTGTACTTAGAGTTACTCGCTCAAACTTGGAGGGTAGATCGATTGATTATATTAGTGATAATATAACTAGATAAATGATAAGGGTTCTTAGTAATAAGAATACAGAATCCGGCTTATAGATTTATGTGAATTTGAGGGAGCTTTGTGCTCCCTTTTTTTTAATGTAAAGATGCAAGGTATCTTTCTGCATCTAATGCAGCCATACACCCACTACCAGCAGCTGTTATAGCCTGTCGATATATAGAATCTTGAGCATCACCACTTGCAAATACCCCAGGAATATTTGTTAAAGAGCTATCAGGTTTAGTAATTAAGTAGCCAACTTCATCCATATCTAATTGATTTTTAAATATTTCAGTATTAGGATTATGTCCAATTGCTAAAAAGAAACCAGTGGCATTTATAATTTTCTCTTGATTTTTTTTAGTATCCTTTACCTTTATTTGATTGACAGTGGTTTCACCCATAACTTCAATTGTTTCGTGATTAAATAGAACTTCTAGATTTTTTGTGTCGAATACTCTTTTTTGCATTATTTTTGAAGCTCGCATTTCATTTTTTCTAACTAATAAATAAACTTTATTACATAAATTGGATAAATAAGTTGCCTCTTCAGCCGCAGAATCACCCCCTCCAACTACAACTACATCTTGGTTCTTAAAGAAAAACCCATCACATACAGCACAAGCAGACACTCCCGAACCCATAAATTTTTGTTCTGAAGGAAGTCCTAAATATTTAGCTGATGCACCTGTTGAGATTATTACAGTTTTTGCTTTTATTTCATCCTTATTATCAATAATTAGTTTATGTGTGTCGCCTTTTGTTTGAGAGAATTCTACTTTTGTAACAGTTCCAAAAATAACCTCAGTGCCAAATCTCTCAGCTTGTTTTTGAAAATCTTCCATCATTTTGGGACCTGTTATTCCATTGGGGTAGCCAGGATAATTCTCAACATCATTAGTTGTAGTAAGTTGACCTCCAGGTTGTATACCCTGTATTAATACTGGCTTTAAGTTTGCTCTAGAAGCATATATAGCTGCAGTATATCCAGCTGGACCTGATCCTATAATTGCACATTCGATAGTTTTCATAATGTTATATTTTAGATTAAAATCTCTAGTTGTTAATTCAATTTTGACAAATTTAAAAAACTTTCACTTTTATTATAATAAATTTAACACAAGAAAAAAATTCTTAACTATATTTGCAACCATAATTAACAGATAAATTTTATAATTTTTGCATAAAAAAACTGCTTTTTATTCATTACATCAACTAAACAACGCAAAATTAATGCCTTTTGGAGGCTATTTTATGCCTATTCAATATAAGGGTGTTATTTATGAGCATAATACGGTTCGCTCAAATGTAGGAGTATTTGATGTTTCTCATATGTGTCAAATTATGATAAAAGGTGAATTTGCAATTGATTTAGTCCAAAAAATTACAACTAATGATGCTGAAAAATTAAACGATGGTGATGTACAGTACTCTTGTATGCTCAATGAAAATGGTGGTATAATTGATGATTTACTTGTATATAAAATATCCAGTAATTTATTCATGTTAGTTGTCAATGCTTCAAATGCTAAAAAAGATTTTGACTGGATATCCTCTTTTAATGAGTATAATCTTTCAATTAAAGATATTACTCATCAAAGAGGTTTGTTGGCTGTTCAAGGCCCAAATGCTTTACAATTGCTGCAAAATTTAACTTCTCTTCCGCTTGATTCTATTTCTTACTATAAATTTAAAATTGGACTTTTTGCAGAATGTAATGATGTTATTATTTCACGTACTGGCTATACGGGGGCTGGTGGTTTTGAATTATATATTCAACAAGAAGATGCAGAAAAAGTTTGGAATAAAATTTTTGATCTTCAAGAAAATATTGAGCCCATTGGTCTAGCAGCTAGAGATACGCTTAGATTAGAAATGGGTTATTGTTTATATGGTAATGATATAACTGAAAATACAACACCAATTGAAGCAGGTTTATCATGGATAGTCAAAACAAATAAAAACTTTATAGGTAAAAATAGAATTGTTAATCAAATTGCAAACGGGGTATCTAAAAAATTGGTAGGATTTATTTTGCAAGAAAAAGGTATACCAAGAAAAGACTATGAAATTTTAGATGTTAATAATAATATAATTGGTAATGTTACTTCTGGTACAATGTCTCCTTCTCTTAATCAAGCCATAGGTATGGGATACATTATAACTTCCCAATCTTATTTTGGTAATAATATATTAATAAAAATTCGCAACAAAACTTTAAAAGCTATCATTATTAAGCTGCCATTTTATGAAAAAAAAATCTAAAAGAAATATTGACATTTGTCTTACTCCTTCAATGTTAGATTTTTTTGACTTAAGTCAAAAAAGGGTAGTTGTAATAGATGTTTTTAGAGCTACCTCAGCTATCTGTGTTTTTTTAAATAATGGAGGGAATCGTGTTTTCACAGTGTCTACTGTTGAAGATGCGGTCAAGATGAAAATGACGATGGATACAGAAGATTTTTTATTTGCAGCTGAAAGAAATGGAAATATTGTTTCGGGTTTTGATTTAGGTAATTCACCTTTACTTTATGATAGAAAAAAATTTGATGGAATTTCGTTGGCAATTACTACTACAAATGGAACAAATGCAATTGAAAAATCTAAAAATGCAGGCCATGGTATTTTATTAGCTTCATTTTTGAATGTGAGTTCTGTTGCTGAATATATAAAATCTATTGATAAAAGTGATATACTGATTGTGTGTTCTGGTTGGAAAGGTAGACTTTGTATCGAAGATGCTTTATTGGCTGGATTATTGTCAAAGAAACTACTAAAAAATGATATGTTTTACTCTAATTCGGACTCTGTTTTCATGTCTCAAAACTTATATGAATCTGCCCAAAATAATTTAAGTAACTTTTTGCTCAAATCTTCATATCGACAAAGAATGAACCTCGAAGAAGATATTAATTATTGTTTACAAGTTGATATTATGAACTGTATACCCATTTGGTCACAACTGCAATCAATGAAAAAAAATAATTTATTTTCTGGATTTTTTATCACCAATAAAAATTAAAAACATGAAATTTGTCGCGAAAGAAGATGTAAAAAAATATCCATTAATTGATTTTACTGCAAGGGTCCATTTAATAGAACATTTGAACGATGTTTCCAAGTGTTTTGATGTAATTTCAAGTGCTACTTTAATTGGTTTTGATACAGAAACAAAACCATCATTTAAGAAAGGTGTTTACCATCATATATCTCTAGTTCAAATATCTGTCGATAATGATGTTTTTTTATTTAGAATTAATAAAATTGGATTAATTCAGGAATTATTAAATGTTTTTAATAACCCCAATATAGTTAAAGTTGGTATTGATATTAAGAATGATATAACAGGATTACAAAAGCTAAAACAATTTAAACCATCAAACTTTATTGATTTAAATCAGCTCGCAAAAAAAAATAATTTTCAAAGTATTGGTGCTGTGAAATTAACAATTATGATGTTAGGTTTTCGAATTAGTAAAAGACAAAGACTGTCGGATTGGAATTTAGACATACTTACAGATCAACAAAAAAATTATGCTGCTATTGATGCTTGGATATGTCCCAAAATATTTTATGCATTTAAACAAAAAAATTATTTATTATCATAGTGCCATGATATTTTTTGTTTTAATATTCTGATTGTTTTTGAAGTGTTTCTACTTAGAAATCCAAGTCCTTTATATGTTCTTACAAACTTTGGGTATGGCTTTTTTAATTGTTGCATTTTTGAGTCATTTAAAACCAATGCATTAAATTTCAACTTGCCTTGTGTTTCACCAAAATATATAATTATAAATTCATTTTTTAATTTTTGAATCTCTTCAAATGACAACCTATCCTCTTCAGTATTTTTAAAAATATTTTTAAAATCTTTATTAATAATTTGTTGAGATTTATCACTATAGAAAAAATATACAGGACAAAATTCCCACTCGTCANTAAATGTATTTATGATTTCAGAATTTTTTTTCTTTTGTCTCAGCTCTTCTTTATTTGCTTTCTGAATGTTACCTTGATTTAAATAATATTTAATAATGTGTTCATTTGTTTGTAATCTTACTAAAATAGCACTCTGAGGTAAGTTTGAAATTAAATCTTGTGCTAGCACACTATAGTTAAATAATGTCAAGGATATTATATATAATAATTTTTTCATTTCATAGTAAATATATTAAATTACGAATTTATATATATAATATGCCAAGAATCAAGTTATCAATTCCAAAAACTATACACTTTTCAACAACATTATTTCTTAGAATTTATGATATGAATTATGGGGGTCATTTAGGTAATGATTCTGTCTTAAGTATTGTTCACGAAGCTAGAGTAAGATTTTTACAAGNTTTAGGATTAAGTGAGAAAAATTTTTATGGTTCTGGTTTACTGATGGCAGATAGTGCTATAGTTTACAAAAAGGAGGCTTTTTATGGTCAGAAATTAGATATTTCAATCACTGTTTCGGACCTTTATAAGCATGGGTTTGAGTTATTTTATATGATTCATGATATGAAAAAGAATGAAATAGCTAGAGTTAAAACAGGTTTAGTTTGTTATGATAAAACTCTTAAAAAGATAGTTAAATTGCCCGTTGTTTTTATCGATAAATTTAGTTAGAAATGTATTAATTANTTTTTTTGTTGTATGGATTTCTTTTTTAGTTTTTTTTAGAGTAACTTTTTCTCATCTTTCATGGGTTCTTTATTAATAATAAATAGTGTTTTGAGACAGTTCATNATTGTACTTATTTTCTTCTTTTTTGTNTCATTTACGATAAACANGGATATTGTTCAAAAGTCTACATTACCTATTTATCATAATGAAGTTACTGCAAATTGGGCAGATAGTATTTTATCTACATTAACATTAGATCAGAAAATTGCTCAATTATTTATGGTACAAGCTAATGGTAAAAATTTAGATGAAAATTATTATAATAAGGTAGATAGTCTAATTTTAAAACATGAAATAGGCGGTCTTATATTTTTTCAATCAGGTCCCAGTCAATTAAAGTCTTTACTAAGTAGATATAATAAAATTTCTCCAATTGGTTTACTTGCTGGAATTGATGCTGAATGGGGAGTTGCAATGAGATTAGATAGCGTTCAAACTTTTCCTTGGATGATGACCTTAGGAGCCATACAAGATGATGATTTACTTTATCAATTTGNGTCTCATGTTGCAAAACAATGTCAGGAATTGGGATTGCATATGAATTTTGCACCAGTTTTAGATATTAATAATAACCCAAATAATCCTATTATTGATAGACGATCTTTTGGTGAAGACAGGTATTTAGTTGCTTCAAAAGGGATTTTATATATGCAAGGTTTACATGATCATAATATTTTAGCATGTGCTAAGCATTTTCCTGGTCATGGAGACACTGATGTAGATTCGCATTTATCCCTACCTGTAATTCGTCATAACCGCGATAGATTAGATAGTCTTGAATTGTTTCCATTTAAAAAGCTTATTGACAATAGATTGGGTTCAATTATGGTTGCTCACATAAATTTACCGACAATTGACACGTTAAATGTACCATCCTCATTTTCCAAGAAGTTAATTATGGATATTCTAAAAGATGATATGAAATTTAATGGTTTAGTTGTAAGTGATGCTTTAAACATGCACGCGCTTTCGGATTTCAGTAAACCAGGTGAAAGAGAATTAAATGCTTTTTTAGCCGGTAATGATATTTTACTTTTTCCTACGAATGTTCCAATGGCGATTTCTTTGATTAAATCTAAAGTCAAAAATAGTCCTCTTTTATATCAACAATTAGATAATAGCTGTCGTCAAATTCTTATGCTAAAAAGATGGGCTTTTTTGGCTAGTCAAAAAAACGTCATTAATAATACTGATTTACAAAATAATTCATCTAAATTATTAAATAGACAATTATCTAAAAATGCAATTACTCTTCTGCAAAACAATCAAGCTTTACCAATCCAAACCAATGATTCTGTAAAAATTGCATGTTTAATCATGGGTTCAGACTCAGGAGATGTTTTTTATGACAGACTCAACTCATATATTCCTGTATCTAAATATAATTATTATTCAGAATCAGATTCTGGTCTTTTAATTGATAAATTAAATCACTATGATATTATAATTGTTAGTTTACATTATCCAAATAATAATTTCTGGGAAAAGCATCATTTAAAATTNAATGATAGCATTTTTTTAAATAAATTAATTAATGCTAATAATGTGATTTTAAATATTTTTGGTCATCCTAGATTGCTAAATAGTATTAATACATCAAATGCTCAGGCTGTAGTTTTGTCTTATCAAAATTCTTATGATTTTCAAGACTTATCCGCTCAGTTACATTTTGGCTCTATAGAGGTAAAGGGTAAACTGCCTATCTCTTTAAATCAATTTTCAATAGGAGACGGTCTTTTTTTAGATAAATCTAGAAATTTGCAATTTTCTTTACCTGTTGAGTTAGGAATGGATGTAGATTCACTGAATGAGATTGATACACTAGTTAATAATGCAATTAGTAACGGAATTATGCCTGGTTGTCAGATTGTTGTTTCTAGACATGGTNAGATATTTTATCAAAAATCTTTTGGGTATCACACATATGATTCAATTCAATTGGTTAGAGATGATCATCTTTATGATGTTGCTTCAATTACTAAGATTGCTTCAGCTGCACCATTAATTATGTACTTGTATGATCAAAAGTCCTTCAATTTAAATAAAAAATTAAAACATTACTCTAATCTTTTCAAAAACACTAATAAGGGTAATTTAAAAATGATAGACATTTTAACTCATCAGGCAAAATTATTTCCTTGGATACCATTTTACAAAAACACANTAAATGAATTTGGAGAATTACGAGATGATTTATATACCAAAGATTATACTAGCANTTATTCTTTGTNNGTTGCAAAGAATATTTTTATAAAAAAAAGCTTTACTGATACAATTATTGATGACATTATTAATTCTGAATTACTAGAAACAAAAGAATATCGATACAGTGACTTGGGATTTTATCTTTTACAACCTATTTTAGAAAAAAAAATAAGATCTAGTATTCCTAATTTTCTTTATAAGAACTTTTATTACCCAATGGGTGTCTATAGAATAACTTATCATCCACTAGAAAAATTTCCAAAAAGTAAAATAGTACCTACAGAAAATGATGTTTATTTTCGTAAACAATTAATTCAAGGATATGTACATGATCAGGGTGCGGCATTATTTGGTGGTGTAGCACTACACGCTGGATTATTTGCAAATGCAATAGATCTCATGAAATTAATGCAATTTTATTTAGATGGTGGCAAGTGTGGGAACAAGTATTTACTTAATGAAAAAACTATTTCTAAATTTACAAATTCGCCCTTTTCTCATATTAAAAATAGAAGAGGTATTATTTTTGATAAGCCAAGTATTGATCCTGAAGAAGATGGACCTACTTGTGACTCTATTTCTCTGGAAAGCTTTGGTCATTCAGGTTGGACAGGTACAATTACTTGGGCTGACCCCAAAGAAGANATTGTCTTTGTTTTTTTGTCTAATGGTAGAGCTTTTCCTGATGGAAATAATTTGAGATTGGTTAAAGAAAATATACGGACAGATATTCAAAAAATTATTTATAATTCAATTATTAATTAAATATGCGTTTTTTCTTTTTTATTATTATGCCAATTTTAGTTCATAGTCAAACTAACTTAATTGACTCTAACAACCTAAAGCAAGGACACTGGCAATTGTTTTTCCCTTTTAATTCTGACACTATTGTTTCTGAAGAGGGTAGTTTTGTTAATGATTTAGAGGAGGGTTTGTGGTTAAGATATCATGAGAATGGTCAGTTAAGAGAAATATGTAGTTATCGTGAAGGTAAATTAGATGGAGTCCGTATTTCCCTTAATAAGAGAGGAAAGTTAAATGAACAAGAATTTTATAGTGAAGGTCGTTATAATGGTAGACAAATTTATTTTCATGATAATGGAAAAATTAATGAAGATGTATTTTATATTTTAGGTGTTAAACATGGTCTTTATTCAAAATATTATAGAAATGGTAAGATTCAAGAATCTTGCATCTATGTGAATGGTTATAAAGATGGATTAGCAAAATGGTATTTTGATAATGAAAAAATTAGTATAAAATATAATTATAATAAGGGTGTTATTATGGATACTGTATTTGCTTATTATAAAAATGGTAATTTAAAATCCCAATCCTTTTATAAGGATAATGAGCTTAATGGAGATAAAATTATTTATTTTCCTAATGGAGGAGTTCGGGAGAATGGTTCATTTATGAATGGCAAGAAAAATGGCGATTGGTGTGTTTATGATTCTTTAGGAGTTAGAATAGAGTGTGTAAGATATAAACNTGGTTTAAGAAATGATTAAAATTGGTATTATTTGTTATCCTACATTTGGTGGAAGCGGTATTGTTGCATCAGAATTAGGAATGGGTCTTGCATCTAAATATGAAGTTCATTTTATATCTTATGAAAAACCTGTCAGGATTAATTTAAATGAGCCAAACATATTTTTTCACAAGGTTACTGTGCCAATTTACCCTCTCTTTGAATATCCCCCTTATGAATTGGCCTTAACTGCTAGAATAGTTGAAGTTGTTAAGGATTTTAGTTTAGATTTGTTACATGTTCATTATGCAATTCCACATGCTTATGCTGCTGTAAATGCTCAACAAATTTTATCTATTAATAATAATACAATTCCTATTGTTACGACATTACATGGTACAGATATCACATTAGTAGGTAAAAGTCCTTATGTACTTTCTTCGGTTAATTATGCAATTAATAAATCTACTTTAGTCACATGTGTTTCAAAAGATTTAAAAGAAAAAACTTTACAGTATTTTAATATTCAACATGATATTAAAGTAATACCTAATTTCATCAATATTGATCCTTCGAATTTAAATGTTAATAAAAAAACTAATAGTACAAAGATTCTTACTCATATTTCTAATTTCAGACCTGTTAAAAGAACATTAGATGTTGTTAAAGTTTTTAATAATATTCAAAAAAATATTAAATCAGAATTAATAATGATTGGTGATGGTCCCGATTTAGAGAAAACTAAGGATTTAGTAAATGCATATGGTCTAGATAGTTCTGTACATTTTGTTGGTAAAAGTAATAATATTCAGAGTTTCTTAAAGAAAACAGATTTATTTTTATTGCCATCAGAATCAGAGAGTTTTGGCTTGGTGGCTCTTGAAGCTATGTCTTTTGGTGTCCCAGTAATAACAACTAACTCAGGTGGCATAGTAGAGCTTGTTTTAGATAATCATAATGGCTTTACTTGTCATGTTGGTGATATTGAAAATATGACTTTGAGGGCAAATAATTTGCTATTAAATAATCAGTTATATGATAATTTTAGTATTGCTGCATTTAATACCGCAAAGCAGTATGATACTAAAACTATTATTACTTTATATGAGTCGTGTTATTTAGATTTAATTAAATAATATTTATCCACCTACTCTTTTAGTTTTGTATCCTTTTTTTTTTAAAAAATCAATTATTTTTTCTTGAATCCTTCCCTGTAAAATCACCTCCCCATTTTTATTGCTACCTCCAATTCCAAGTTTTGTTTTTATTTCTTTGGCCAAAGAAACTAGTTCTATTGGATTTCCTTCAAACCCTTTTATGATTGTTACCCCTTTACCGCCTCGTCCTTTCTTCTCAAAGCAAATAGATAGAATAAAATCTTTATTTGAGTTATTAGTAATTTCTTCAGATTGGTTTACAAAATCTTTATTTGTAGAATAAACAATGCCTCCTTCTTTCATTTTTTTAGTCCTAATTCTTTAATTCTTTCATTTAAAAATTGACCAGCACTAATATCATTATATTGTTTGGGGTTTAATTCGGTAATACATGATTCTAAGCAATTTAATGACATTTCTGATCTAGGATGCATAAAAAAAGGAATTGAAAAACGTGATGTTCCCCATTCTTTTTTTGGAGGATTTGTGACTTGATGTATTGAGGAATGTAATTTGTTATTTGTTAATCTTGACATCATATCTCCTATATTAACAATAACTTGTTTGGGTAGCGCAGTAACAGCTATCCAATCACCATTTCTGGTTTGTATTTCAAGTCCCTTGGCACTAGCACCCATTAATATTGTTATTAGGTTAATATCTCCATGTGCAGCTGCTCTTACTGCTCCCTTAGGAGCTGTTTTAATTGGTGGATAATGAATTGCTCTTAAAATACTATTGCCGCCTTTTACTTTTTGATCAAAATATGTTTCAGGAAGTTTTAGGTGGATCGCAAGTGCTCTTAAAATACTTAAGCCTGTTTTTTCTAAAATTTCAAATGTTTCCCGACCTATTTTATTAAAGTCAGGTAATTCTTCACATAAAATATTAGGTTTATATTCATTAATTAGAGGGTCAGAATTTGACAACTCTTGACCAAAGTGCCAAAATTCTTTTAAATCAGATTTTGTAGAACCTTGAGCTGTTTCTCTTCCAAAAGAGATGTAGCCTCTTTGTCCGTTTAATTCTGCTTTTTCGTACTTTAATTTATCCTCAAGAGGTAAGTTAAAAAAATTATATACTTCTTTATATAGGTTTTTTGTTAATTCATCACTTAAACCATGATTTTCAATCGCAACAAAACCTATTTTTTCGTAAGCTTTTCCAAGATTTTTTACAAAATCATTTTTTTTATTCGGGTCTTTACTGTTAAAATCGTTTAAATCAAGAGATGGGATATTATTTTTTATTGACATATATGAAATAATTAATATAATTTATATTTAGAGCAAAATTAATTATTTATTATATAATTTTGATTCAAATGAAAATTAATTATAAAAAGTCAGGATTAAATAATCAAACTCTTATTCATCTTTACCTTTCTATGATCAAACCTAGAGTGATTGAAGAAAAGATGCTTTTATTATTAAGACAAGGTAAAATATCTAAGTGGTTTTCAGGGATTGGTCAAGAAGCTATTTCAGCTGCTGTCATTAATGCTCTTAATGAAGAAGAATATATTTTACCAATGCATAGAAATCTAGGTGTTTTTACTGGTAGAAATATTATGTTGAATAAACTTTTTGCTCAATTTCAAGGTAAAAAAAGTGGTTTTACTAATGGTAGAGATAGATCATTTCATTTTGGTTCTATTACTCATCATATAGTTGGTATGATTTCTCATCTTGGTCCTCAAATGTGTGTGGCAAATGGGATTGCATTAGGAAATTTAATGGAAAGAAATAATCAAGTAACTTTAGTTTTTACCGGCGAAGGCGGTACTAGTGAAGGAGATTTCCATGAAGCATTAAATGTAGCATCTGTTTGGTCATTGCCAGTTATTTTTTTAATTGAAAATAATGGCTATGGATTGTCAACTCCGACTGTTGAGCAATATAATTGCGATCATTTGTCCGAAAGAGGCATAGGCTATGGTATTGATGCTCATACTGTAGACGGTAATAATATTATTGAGGTTTTTACTAAGATTAGAGATGTGTCAAATGCAATTAGAAAGACCCCTCATCCTGTTTTAATAGAGTGTGAAACATTTAGAATGCGTGGTCATGAAGAAGCTTCAGGTGTTAAATATGTCCCTGAGAAATTATTACAAGAATGGGCTTTGAAGGATCCTATAAGTAATTTTGAAAAATATCTACTAAAAAATAAAATTATTGATAATGAGCAAATTGTTTCCATAAAAAAAGATATTCAGTTTGAGATTGACGAGGGTATAAAATTTGCATTTTCTGAAGATGATATTATTGCTGATAAAAAATTAGAAATAGAAAGTATTTTTAAACAGCATCATAGTGCAATTGTAAAACCTACTCAGTCAGAAAGTAAAATGCGTTTTATTGATGCAATTTCCTCTGGACTAAAAGAAGCAATGAAAAAACATGAAAAATCTATTTTAATGGGTCAAGATGTCGCAGAATATGGTGGCGTTTTTAAAATATCCGAAGGTTTTATAGATACTTTTGGAAGTGAAAGAATACGAAATACACCAATATGTGAATCTGTAATTCTTAGTATGGGTTTAGGATTATCTATTGCTGGTTACAAGAGTATAATTGAAATGCAATTTGCAGATTTTGTAAGTAGCGGTTTTAATGCAGTTGTAAATAATTTAGCTAAGTCATATTATCGATGGGGGCAAAATTCAGATGTAGTTGTGCGAATGCCTTGTGGAGGTGGAGTGGGGGCTGGCCCTTTTCACTCTCAAACAAATGAAGCTTGGTTTACCCACACTCCAGGTTTAAAAGTTGTTTATCCATCTTCACCTTACGATGCAAAGGGTTTGCTTTTAACAGCTATAGATGATTGTAATCCGGTTATGTTTTTTGAGCATAAGGCACTCTATAGAAGTATTTCTGATTTTGTGCCAGATGGTTATTATAATATTCCTTTTGGAGAGGCAAACTTTATTAATAATGGAATGGATTTGAGTATTATTACTTATGGGATGGGCGTTCATTGGGTTTTAGATTACATCAGTAAAAATAGTGATATTTCAATTGAATTACTTGATTTACGAACTTTGATTCCTTTGGATAAAAAATCTATCGAGCATACAGTTAAAAAAACTGGTAAGGTTTTAATCTTACATGAAGATTCACATATTGGAGGATTTGGTGCTGATATTGCTTCTTTTATTTCCGAATATTTATTTGAGTATTTAGATGCTCCTGTTTTTAGAGTCTCTAGTTTAGATACTCCTGTGCCATTTGCTCCTGATTTAGAAAAAACATATTTGGCTAATAGTAGATTAGCTGATTCGATTGTCAAACTGTATAAGTACTGATTTTTTTTGTAGCCACATAATTATATTCCAAAGTAGTATAAAAAATATATATACTAACTCTGCTACACCATAGCTTGGAAAAGGAATTAATAATAATGAAGATAATAGCATAAGGGATCCAGTAAGTACAGAAAATAACCCCTTTCTTACGTAAGAAATAGATCTAAAAATTCCAAACAAGAATACAAAAAAGTTATAGCTTAAAAAAAAGAATAATGCAGGTATGTGGTGAAATGGCCCAAAATTCATATTAATAACACCTGTGAAAAATAAGCATATGCTAGAAAATGTTAAAATCCAACGCAACCAAATTGAATACTTTGGTGTTTTGATAACTTTTTTAATTACAGTAGTTCCATTCCAAAAAATGGCTATTGAAAAGATTACAAGAGAACATGTGAAAATCAAACTTGTGTTTTGTAGAATTCCAAAGTATGAGACTGGATGTTTTCTAGGGTCAAATTCTGGAAAGAGATATAAGCATATTAAGGGAGAGACGAAACCCATTATTATAGAGAATGAGAGATAAACTTTTCTTATTTTTCTAATTGTGATTCTACTCATTCTAGATGTAGTTATTTGGTAATTATCTGTACTACATTTTTTAGGATTTTTGCTTCTTTTTCAATCGCTTTGTTTTTTAATTTATTTGCTTTTCTTATAATGGCCTTTTTTTCTTTTTCATTGTTATAATCTTTGATATTTATCATAACATTTAAATATCCTCCAATTACTGCTGACCTTGCACATAAAACTGCAACACCTACATCACTAACTGAATTGGGGTTACCAATATTTACTAAATTTTCAATAATATCCATAGATTGAAAAGAAGTTTCCATAATTGCTAGAGGTATGTTAATGGCGTTTAGTGTTGCTTTTTGAATTTCGTTTTCTTTTAGTTTTTCCTCTTGATTATTACTTGTTTTAATTCTAAATGCATCAAGAATTGCATTAAATGCCTCAGTATCTTTATCAACTAAATCTTCTAGTTTTTTAATAAATTTTTGTCCAGTATCTGCTAAAGTTGAAAATTTTTCCCATTTATCATCCCAACCTCTTTTATGACTTGATAGATTTGCTACCATCGTAGCTAATGCAGCACCTAATCCGCCAATATATGCAGAAATTGAACCTCCTCCAGGCGCAGGACTTTCAGACGCAGTTTCTTGTAAAAATTTAGTTAAGGAGAGTTGACATAGTTTTTTAACCTTTTCTTGAATTTTGTATTCAATGATTTTTTCATAAGGATTAAATGGCGCAATTTCATCTAATCCCATTGTTTTTTGAGCAATTTTAATAATTTCTTTATCCGAAACTCCTATAGATCTTTGTTGTTTTTTTAAAAAATATTTCCCTGCTTCTAATATCGAATTTAAGGGAATTAATCCAACTAATTCTGAACCGGTTACTCTAATGCCTCTGTTATTTGCTTTTTTACATACTTCATCAAATACAATATGAATAGGTGTTTCACTGATATTTGTTAAGTTCATAGATATTTGACTGATTCCGTATTCTTCTATAAACCAACCAATTGCTTTCACATGTTTTAAGCTGCCAGGTTTCCAGATTGTATTTCCATTTTTATCTTTTAGTATTTCCCCTGTTAAACTTCCATTGTTTCTAGCTATTCTACCTTTTTCTCTTATATCGAAAGCAATTGCATTAGCACGTCGTGTAGATGTTGTATTTAGATTGATATTGTATGCAATAAGAAAGTCTCTTGCACCAATTGCAGTAGCACCACTTTTTTTAATTATTTCTGAATTGATAGAACCAAAATCTGGTTCCCATTTTGATTGTTGCACTTTTTTTATAATATTTTCGTATTCTCCTTGCCTTATATCAGCTAAATTCTTTCTAAATTTTTTCTTAGCAGAATGTTCATATAGATAGACTGGAATTTTTAGTTCTTTTCCAACACGTGAGCCTAATTTTTCAGAATATTCAATAACCTCATTCATGGACATGCCTGACACTGGAACTAGTGGGCATACATCGGTTGCACCCATTCTTGGATGTTCACCGCTATGCTCTTCCATATTAATGAGCTCACTTGCTTTTTTAATTAATTTGAATGCAGCCTCAATCACATTATCAGGGTGCCCAACAAATGTAATAACAGTTCTATTAGTGGCACGCCCGGGGTCAACATCCAAAAGGCTAACTCCGTTAGTGTTTTTAACCTCATTAACAACTTGTTTTATTATTTCTTTATCCCTTCCTTCAGAAATATTGGGGACACATTCCATCAACTTGTTACTCATGAATTGTAATTGTTAATTAGCTAATTGTACAGATCCAAATGAAAACTTCTTGTCGCTTTGGTCATCGTTTTCAAGAGTTGGGTTTAAAATATATTCTAACTTATAAAAGTAGGTGCCTTCTTTACAATCTTTTCCGTTTTCAGTCTTTCCATCCCATGGATGATTATCATATGAGGATTCAAAGATTGTTCTGCCTATTCTATTATAAATTGTTACTCGATATGTTGTAGCTTCGCAGGTAATAGGTGATTCAATTGTTCTGTTTTCTTGATTGTTGGGGATTTCTGGAAAGTGGTCATTTTTCTCATCTCCGTTTGGAGAAAATCCATAAAACTCATTGTTTTTTTCCTTTGGGAATTCCCAGCTACAGGGTTCACAATCATCATATCCCTCATAAATACTAATCGTAATCCAGTCAGATTCAATAATACCTTGAGAGCAATAATTTTCAATAGTAAAATAAAATGTATTACTAGAGTTAAGGTCGTAATTTGTATTGCTAATTGATATTTCTGGTGTGTCTGAATCAGTTATAGGTTCACCATTTATATACCATTGGTATGAAACATAGTTACTATTAGGACTAGTTCCAATAGCATCCGCAAATAGCGTAACGTCAGTATTCTCTTCGCATATAATAATTTGTTCCTCTGTATTATAATTATCTAAAGAAATTACAGGTTCACCTGGACTTTGAAACTCAATGTTAAAAGAACAGCTGACATTTGATTGATCTTCTAGGACTCCATTAAAATTAATTATAATAGATTCAGCATTTTGCATACAAGGGTCGTTGAAGTCAACTGAAAAGTAATAGTTGCCATCCTCTGCTCCAGTCCAGTCTTGACATTCTTGACCTTGATCGGTTGTGTATGACCATATAGCATCAACAAGTGGTTGTCCTTGAATAGAATTAGGTACTATAATTGTGCTTACAGTGTCATCACAAAAGAAAAGAACATTATTCACATCGTCATATTCTATTATAGGGTCATTAGATTCAGCAAATGTTTCAATCCATTCACATTGTCCGATTATATTATTGGTGTTTAAAAAAAATAAACCAAAAGACACTAAAATGAATTTCCAATTATTTAATATCATATTTTTTTTTTTAGCTGATTATACAAACTTAATAATTTGTTTCAGAATCATAATAAATTTTACCATTAATTATAACCTTATTAATAAAATTTTCCCCTATTGAGTAGGGAATGTAGCCTAAAGAAGGTATGTCATTTGTGATTATTAGATTAGCTTTTTTATGTTTTTGGATACTTCCTAATGACTCATTTACTTCCATCGCATAGGCACCATTAATAGTTGCTGCATTAAATGCTTCATTAGGATTCATTTTCATTTGAGTACATGCTAATGACATAATGAATGACATATTACCTGATGGACATGATCCCGGATTACAGTCTGATGCAAGAGCTACAGGTAGTCCAGATTCAATCATCATACGTGCTGGTGGATATTTCAATCCCAGGAAATATGCCGTACCAGGAAGTAGTGTTGGAATAGTATTTGAGTTTTTTAATAATTCAATTTCTTTTTCAGATGTAAATTGCAAATGGTCTACCGAAATTGCATTATGTTTAACTCCTACTTGTATTCCGCCTGAAAAAGCTAATTCATTTGCATGAATCTTAGGTTTTAAGCCATGCTTTATACCTGCATGTAAAATTCTTTCAGTCTCATCTTTTGTAAAAAAACCTTTATCACAGAACACATCAATATAGTCAGCTAAATTCTGTTTTGATATTTCTGGTATCATTTCATTAATAATTAGTTGAGTATATTTCTCTTGAGAAATATTATTAGGAGTTGCATGTGCACCTAAAAAAGTAGCTTTAATCTCAATAGGATATTTTTCTTTGAGCATTTTAATAACACGAAGCATTTTAATTTCATCTTTTGTATTTAAGCCATATCCACTTTTTATTTCTATCGCACCAGTACCTAATTGCATTAATTTTTCTAACCTTTTTGCACTTTGCTTGAATAAGCTGTTTTCATCGGTTTCGGATAAAAGTTTAGCTGAATTTAGAATTCCACCTCCATTTTTTGCGATTTCCTCATATGAAAGTCCATTAATTCTGTCTATAAACTCACTTACTCTGTCTCCAGAATATACAATGTGGGTGTGACTATCACACCATGTTGGCATTATTATCCCATTGTTGGCGTCTATAATTTCAGTATTATTCCAATCTTCTATGCCTTGCCAATTATTCATTTCTCCAAAATCTATTATTTTGTCGTTTTCAATTACTAGCCAGCCATTATTAATAATTGAAATTTCATTTAATTTTTTTCCTTTTTTGATTTGGTTTTCCTTTTCAAAAGAGGTTCCAACAATCTGTTTTATATTTTTTATTATTTTTTTCATAATTAGTTGAAAAGATAAGCAAACTAAATTAAAGAGTGATGAAATTGATATATTTGTTATTATGTCATCAACAATTGGAAAATTATATAGATTAACTACGTTTGGAGAATCTCACGGTAAATATATGGGTGGAGTGATTGATGGCTGTCCATCTGGTTTGATGATCAACATTAATAAAGTTCAAGATTATTTAAATAAAAGACGTCCAGGAAGTGCACAAATATATAGTCAACGAAATGAGTATGATGAGGTTGATTTTGTGTCTGGTATTATAAATGGTAAAACTTTAGGTTCTCCCATAGCCTTTTTGATTAAGAACCAAAATCATATAAGTAAGGATTATTCTGAGTTTAAAAATGTATATAGACCCTCACACGCAGATTATACTTACGAAAAAAAATATGGTATTAGAGATTATAGAGGAGGTGGAAGGTCTTCTGCCAGAGAAACTGTTAACTGGGTGGTTGCAGGTGCTATTGCTAATCAGATTTTAAATTCTAAAAATATATATATTTATTCATATGTTTCTGCAATTGGTGAGTTGTTACTTAATCAGCATTATAATACTTTGAGTTTAAAAAATATTTACGATAATAATGTGCGTTGTCCATCTAAAAATATTGCTACTAAAATGGAAAATCTTATTAGAGATTGTCAATGCAATGGGGATACGATTGGTGGAAAAATTTCTACTGTTATAAAAGGATTGCCTGTTGGGCTAGGGGAGCCTGTTTTTCATAAATTAAATTCAAGTTTAGCAAGAGTCATAATTGGTATTAATGCATGTAAAGGCATTGAGTTTGGGTCGGGTTTTTTAGGTGCCTCAAGGAAAGGTTCTGAAGAAAATGATCAATTTTTTGTAGACTCAGACTCTGTGAAAGTTAAAACAAATAACTCGGGGGGTATTCAAGGAGGCATTTCTAATGGCCAAGATGTGTTTTTTAATTGTGCTTTCAAACCGGTTTCTACTATTATGAAGTCACAGTCAACGTTAAATAGTGAGTTAAAAGAAGTAGATTTTTTACCATCTGGTCGTCATGACCCATGTGTGGTCCCTAGAGCTGTTCCTATTGTATCTGCATTAACTGCAATGGTTGTCCTAGATTATTATTTATTAAGTAAAACATCAAAATTATCTGATTTATGAAAAAATTAAGTTTACATTGGAAAATTATCATTGGAATGCTTCTTGGAGTTTTTTGGTCTCTTTTGGGCAGTATGTTTGGCTGGTCTGATTTTACAATTAAGTGGATTAGTCCATTCGGCGATATATTTATTAATCTTTTAAAATTAATTGCAGTACCACTTGTTTTATTTTCTGTGATAAAAGGTGTGTCAAGTATTTCAAATATTTCCTTGTTAGGTAGAATGGGGTTTAAAACTCTAGCTTGTTATCTATTTACAACTGTTATGTCAATTTCCATAGGTTTATTGCTAGTAAATACTATTAAGCCGGGTGAATTCATTGCTTTAGATCAACGTGTAGCTAATAATGCTTCTTATGTTGAATTCAAAAAAAATGGTACAGTTGTAGATGGTTTTATGTCTGAAAAATTAGAGCTTGCAGAAAATCAAAAAAACAATAGTCCACTGCAATTTGTCATTGACATGGTTCCATCTAATATATTTATGTCATTAACTAATAATAAATTAATGCTTCAGATTATATTTTTTGCAGTTTTCTTCGGTGTGATTTTAGTTATGATTCCAAAGAATCATGCCGCACCAATTACTCACTTAAATGATGCATTTAATACTATCTTTCTTAAAATGGTTGAAGTGGTGATGATGGCAGCGCCATTTTTTGTTTTTGCATTATTAGCAGGAGTAATGGCTAAAATTGCAGGTGATAATCCAAAAGGTGTTATTGAGGTTTTTAAAGGTCTAGGGGTTTATTCTATTGTTGT
The DNA here is from genome assembly GCA_002171975.2 of Flavobacteriales bacterium TMED191. Lineage (NCBI taxonomy): Bacteria > Pseudomonadati > Bacteroidota > Flavobacteriia > Flavobacteriales > Flavobacteriales bacterium TMED191. Next base: position 14,957 of record NHIO02000038.1, on the reverse strand, counting down.
TTTTTTAGGATTATGTTTAATGGTTTTTGTTATTTATCCATTGATTATTTACAATTTTAAAAAACTTAACTATTTTGATTTTTTCTCATCAATTGCTCCTGCTCAAATGTTAGCTTTTTCTACATCCTCAAGTGCTGCTACTTTACCAGTTACGATGGATTGTGTGAATAAAAATTTAAATGTTCCAAATCGGGTTTCTAATTTTGTTTTGCCAATAGGTGCCACTGTGAATATGGATGGAACTAGTCTTTATCAGGCTGTTGCAGTAGTTTTTTTAGCCCAAATGCATATGGTAGATTTAAGTATTTCACAACAACTTATAATTGTTTTTACAGCAACTATGGCATCTATTGGGTCTGCTGCAGTACCAAGTGCAGGATTAATTATGTTAATTATTGTTTTAGATGCGGTTGGCTTAAATCCAGCTTGGATCAGTATTATTTTTCCTGTAGATAGATTACTGGATATGTGTAGAACAGTTGTAAATGTGACTGGAGATGCAACTGTTGCTTCAGTTGTATCAACTTTAGAGGATTAGTAAATTATCTTTTTTGCTTAATTCTAGCACTTTTCCCTGTTCTTTGTCTCATGTAGAAAATTCGTGCTCTTCTTACTTTTCCCAATTTATTTACTTCTATTTTTTCGATAAATGGTGAATTAACTGGAAAAATTCTTTCAACACCGACTCCATTTGATATTTTACGAATTGTAAAAGTTTCTGTTAAACCAGAGCCTTTCCGTTGAATCACATCTCCTTTAAAGAATTGTGTTCTTTCTTTTTCACCTTCTTTAATTGTGTAGAAAACAGTTATTGTATCTCCTGCTTTAAATTCAGGATTTTGCTTACTAGAAATTAAATTTTTTTCAATATCTGAGATTAATGAGTCCATAGTCAAGTTGTCTTTAGAGTTTGCAAAAATAATTATCTTTTTATGATTTTCAAGAAAAAAAATAATTTATTAATCATTTAGTAGGTCTGGTCTTCTTTCAAGTGTGCGTTGAATTGATTTTTTTTCTCTCCATTCTGCAATTTTTTTATCATCACCAGAAAGTAATACTTTTGGAACATTATGATTATTATAACAAGCGGGTCTCGTGTAAATTGGTGGGGATAGAAGTTTGTCTTGAAACGAATCAGATAGTGCACATGATGAATTATTCATAACACCAGGAATTAGTCTTATTATCGAGTCACATAAAACCATTGCAGGCAATTCACCCCCTGTTAGCACATAATCTCCAATAGAAATCTCTTTATCTATAAACAGATCTCTTACTCTTTGGTCTATGCCTTCATATCTTCCACAAAGTATTATTATGTTTTTAAGCTGAGACATTTGATTGGATATTTTTTGATTTAGTTTTTCTCCATCGGGAGACATAAACACTACTGCTTGATATTCTCTTTCATTTTTTAATTGTTCAATACAATTAGCTATGGGTTCAATCATCAGAACCATTCCACCGCCTCCACCGTAAGAGTAGTCATCAATTTGTTTCTTTTTGTTATTAGCGTATTTGCGCAAATCATGAACATGTATTTGAACAGTTTTGTTGCTTACAGCTCTTGCTATAATTGATGTTTGAAATGGTGCTTTTAACACCTCGGGAAGTGCAGAAATAATATCTATTCTCATAAGTGTTTAAATTTAACACTAAATTATAAATAAAGTGTTTTTTTTGTTAATTTTTACTATTGACACAATGTCAGCTTGTTTGTGTAAAGGAATAATAATCAGTAAGTTAGTGTATTTGGGTTAAATAAATAATAAAGTGTTTTTTTTGAGTTTTTATTTTTACTAAAAATCTATTAATTTTGAATAATTTTAAATTTTTAACATCTAAATGTAATGTTAAGATATGTTTTTTTAGTGTGTTCATTTTGTTTTATTAATTGTCAATTATTTGCTCAAAATATTAATTTTTTAAATTTATTTACAAGCACTCAAATTAAAGCTGCAAATACAGCAAAAGCAGTTTCATATTTGTCAATCGAAGAAAAAAAAGTATTTCTTATTATTAACTTAGCAAGAATGAATCCCCAAATCTTTAACGAAGTATTAATTAATTATAAAGGAATTCCAAATTATTCAAATGATTTTATTCAAAATCGTAAATATGTGCGTTCTCTTTCTAAAAATTTACTTGAAATCGAGGCATTGGAGCCTATTTATCCAAGCAAAGAGTTATGGCTGCTAGCTAAATGTCATGCGATTAAGTCTGGTAAAAAAGGTTTGTTAGGTCATAAAAGAACTGGATGTAAAGAATTAGTCTATCGTCAATCAGAATGCTGTAGTTATGGTCTTGAATTTGCTGTAGATATAGTAATACAATTATTAATTGATCACAATATTGTTGACTTAGGTCATAGGAAGATTATTCTCGATAAAAGACAAAGATATTTAGGAGTCTCTATTAAAAGTCACAAACAATATAGATACAATGCAGTTTTAGATTTTTCTTTTTAATTAATTAAAGATGAATTACTTCATCAAATGCAACAGCTGTTGCTTCCATAACTGCTTCGCTCATTGTTGGGTGAGGGTGTACAGTTTTTAAAATTTCATGACCTGTTGTTTCAAGTTTCCTTGCTGCTACAATTTCTGCAATCATTTCAGTTACATTGAAACCAATCATATGAGCGCCTAATAGTTCCCCATATTTTGCATCATAAATCATTTTTACAAAACCTTCTTTTTTCCCAGAAGCACTAGCTTTTCCTGATGCAGAAAAGGGAAATTTACCTACTTTAATGTCAAAGCCGTTATTTACGGCTTCTTTTTCTGTCATTCCTACAGAGGCAATTTCAGGTGAACAATATGTGCAACCTGGGATATTATTATAATTTAGCGGTTCAGGATTATGTCCGGCAATTTTCTCAACACAAATAATAGCTTCTGCAGAAGCAACATGGGCCAAAGAAGGACCAGAAACAACATCACCAATCGCAAAATGATTAGGCAGATTAGTTTCGTAGTATTCATTTACAGTAATTTTTCCTTCACTTGTAGCTATATTTAACGATTCTAAGCCTATGTTTTCAATATTGGAGACAATTCCTACAGCAGATAGCAATTTAGTTGCCCTTATGTTCTCTTTTTTATTTTTTCTATTTATTTCAACATGAACAGATTGTTGTTCTATGAGTACTTTATCAACTGAAGTCTCTGTAAGAATTTCAATGCCATTTTTTTTGAAAATTTTCTCAAGTTCTTTAGAGATATCTCTATCTTCATTAGGAACAATTGAAGATTGATATTCTACAATTGTTACCTTAGTGCCAATTGCATTATAAAAATATGCAAACTCAACTCCAATTGCGCCTGAACCAACAATTATAATTGATTCTGGTTTTTCTTTTAAGTTCATTGCTTCACGGTAACCAATAATATGTTTGCCGTCTTGTTTTATATTTGGAAGTTGTCTAGATCTAGCTCCTGTTGCAATAATTATGTTTTTGCCTGTGTATGTTTCAGATGAATTATTTTGACCAATAACCTCTATTTTGTTTTTATCTATTAAAGTTCCATGACCATAAATAACAGATATTTTATTTTTTTTCATTAGAAAATTGATTCCTTTACTCATGTTATCTGCAACATTTCTACTTCTTTGTATAATGTTTGGAAAATCAGGATTTGCTTTTTCAATATTTATTCCAAAGTCATTTGCATTTTTAATGTAGTCATATACTTGAGCACTTTTTAGGAGCGCCTTGGTCGGGATACACCCCCAATTTAAACAAATTCCACCAAGGTTTTCTTTTTCAATAATTGCGGTTTTTAATCCTAATTGTGATGCTCTGATTGCAGCAACATAACCTCCAGGACCGCTTCCTAAAACTATAATATCAAAATCCATGTTTTTTCTTTTTAATTCTCAAATATAATTATTTAGTCATTGCAATTACAGATATTTCAATATTTACATTTTTTGGTAAACAGCTAACCTGAACTGTTTCTCTAGCTGGATATGGAGGTTGAAAGTGTTTTTCGTAAACCTTATTAACTTTGTCGAATTTGCTCATATCTTTTAAGAAGATGGTGCATTTAACAATTTCATCCATTGAACATTCTTTTTCTTTTAAAATGTTTTGGATATTTTTTAAAACCATATTTGTTTCTGACTCTATTGAGTCTGTAATTATTAAATTTGTTTTTGGATTAATTGCAATTTGTCCAGATAAATATATCATATTGTTTGCTATAATAGCTTGACTGTAAGGACCAATTGGAGTTGGTGCATTGTTTGAGTAGATTTTCTGTTTCATAATTAAAATATTTTTCGAAATTTACAAAATATATGAAACTACTAATAATTGATAATTACGATTCATTTACATTTAATTTAAGTCACATTTGTCAGCAATTTATTAATCATGTTGATGTTATCAGAGTTGATTGTATTGATGTAAGTCAGGTTGAACAATATGACAAAATTATCTTATCTCCCGGTCCTGGTTTACCCTCGGTTAAACTTATAGAAATTATTAATAAATTTTATCAACATAAAACAATTCTTGGGGTTTGTTTAGGTGCTCAAGCAATTGCTGAGGCACTAGGTTGTAGGTTATATAATATGAAACAAGTTATGCATGGTAAAAAGTCTGTTATTTCTATTGTAGACGAAAGTCATAAAATATATAGATCTTTAGAAAAGAATATTACAGTTGGTAGATATCATTCTTGGGCTATTGATTTATCAAATAATAAATGTCTTATACCAACCGCTTTTGATGAATTTAATATTGTGATGTCATTTAGACATGAAAATTATTCTTTATGTGGCGTACAATATCATCCAGAGTCGATTTTAACAAATTTTGGCGAGCATATTTTAAAAAACTGGCTTACAGACTAATAATCATAAAAACTTTTCTTCTTTGTTAATTTCAAATCTTGAAGTATTGATGATTTGACTCTGATTGCAAAATTATAACTTTGGTGAAATCCTAAAGGAATCCAGTTAAAGGTCATTTCCCAACAATGTAAATCACGGTAAATATCTATTGATGTATAAGTAAAGTCTCGATTTTTTAAATCATATCCAGAACGAAATCCAACTTTCCACTTTTCAGTGATATTAATATCACCGTTAAAATTAATTGACTGAATTATATTTTTCTCAATTCCGGGCTTGTTATATGAGAAATTATAGTATAATTTTAGCGACCAGGGGACTGAAAAATCTACAAAATAATCGATATTTTCATTTATATAGTTTATTTCATCATTGGTCAGCAGTTCTGATTGTTTTTTGATTTTTGAATTATTTAAATCAAAACTGATGTCAAAATTTACATTAGTTAATCTTCCAATTTGTCCATTTTTTAATAAAAGTTCGTCAACTTTTATACCATTTTCGTTTAATTTATAAGGATCTAATGAACTGTTTAATTTTAAAATTAATTTATTAAATAATTTTGTTCTAAAATTCATATTAATATTACTTAAACGTAGACTGTCAGCTGCATGATTATAGCTGTTATTTATACTTAGATTTTCAATAATTTTTATTTTTTTTTCTTCTCCGTTTTTATTAATTTTTAACTCAAGATTATTATTAAAATTAACACTAAGTAGATTTTGTTTTATTGAACTTGGAATACCGTAAATACCCCCTTGAAAATAAGAATATGTTTCAGTTTGATTATCAGTTTCTAGCTCACTATATATTCCAAATTTTTCATCCGAGAAGTCAGGTTTATAAGTATATGTTAGTGAAGGTGTTAAAACATGTCTAAATTTTTTCTTTTTAGTTGAATAAAAACCATAAATTTTTGTATTAATTTGAGTGGAAAATCTAAATTCTCTTAATGCCCAGAAACCCCCTGTTGTATCTGTATTGATTAATTGATTTTGAGAATCCCAACTTTTTTCTTTTTTTGTAAAGTACCATCTCTCACTATATTGAATAGAAGGATTTACATTAATGTATTTAAACAAATTAAATGATGTAGATATAGGAATACTATGTTTTACCCCATTTTTCAGATTTTGATTTGTATTTTTAAAAATTAGACTATCAGGGGCTGATAATGTGTTTTTAGCATTTAAACTATAGCTAATACCTAAGTTTTTGTACCATGTTTTTTTGATAGAATTTTTAAAAGGGAACAGTCTATTAATAGAAAATAATAATTCCGGCATGGTTAAGTCTACTTGTTTATTTATCGTATTTTGATTGTGTCGCATATTGACCGAAAGGTTATAAGGTTTATTGTCCCAACTTCTTTGAAAAGATATGTTTGAACTTAATGTATTTTGAAGATAGTCTGCATTATATGCATTGTTACGATTATATGTACTACTTGCCAAATTAACCAATGCAGAGAATTGATTGTTGGGGTGTGACTTAGGGTCTTGTTTATGTTGCCAGGTTATTTTAAAATCTTTTGCCAAACTATAGTTTGGCATATTAGGCTCACTAATTTTTGTTTTAGCATAATTAATTCTAATACTACCATTATACTTGTATCTCTTTTTATATTGAGATGTTTTACTTATTCTCCAACTACCTTTAGTATATATATCTCCAGTTAGTGATAAATTTAGATATTCATTAATACTAAAGTGATAACCTAAATCTCTTAGATGATAACCCAAAGTTGTAGATTCACCATATGTTGGCATAATAATTCCAGAGGATCTTTCATTTGTAATTGGAAAAATACCAAAAGGAATAACTAGGGGAGTTGGTAAATCGCCTAATATTAAATTTGCTGGTCCTGTAATAATTTTTTCACCTGCAATTAATTTTAATTTTTTCGCATTAATAAAAAAATGAGGTTCATCTAAATCACATGTTGTATATTTACCATGCTTTAAATAATATGTTTTTTCATCTTCTTTTTTTATTTTATCTCCATGTAAAAAACCTCCTTCTTCCTCTGTCAAAAGTGTAGTTATTTTTGCTTTTTTAGTCTTATAATTATAGATAATAGTATCAGCCCTATAGATTTTATTGTCATCTTTTAGTATAGGTGTATTAATGTAGTTTCCTAATGTATCATATGTGCCAATTGCATACAATATGTTCTTATTGAAATCAATAGATATGAAACTTGAATTTAATTGAGTCTTATTGTAATTTACTTTTGCATCCTTATAAAGGAAAACTTTACTATTTTTTAGATCATATATAATTGAATCTTGTGCAAAATATGTTAAATCTGAAGGTGGATTTTTTTGACAAAATAATATAGATGGAATACATAGTACTACCATCATTAATAATTTAAAATATTTTAATCGAATTTTCAAAACTTTATTTATATTAACCTAATTACGTGATTATTTTAATAAGTGAAACGCTTTATTCTACTATTTCTTACACTTTTAATTGTTCATTCCTTTGTGTTTGCACAAAATAATGAATTAGGAATTAATAAAATAGTTATTGATCCAGGTCATGGAGGAAAAGATCCTGGTAACGGTGGAACAGGACGTTATCATAATACCGAAAAGGATGTAGTTTTAGATATTTCATTATTATTAGGAAAATATTTAAAAGATGCGTTTCCAGAAATTTCTATTATTTATACAAGAGATTCTGATACTTTTGTTAAGTTATCAGAAAGAACAAGGATTGCTAATGAGGCACAAGCCGATTTATTTCTCTCAATTCATTGTGACGCTTTTCACGATCAAAAAGTGTATGGTTCAACTACTTATGTGATGGGTTTGCATAAAACAGAAAGTAATTTAAATGTTGCTATAAGGGAAAATTCATCAATTTTAATGGAAAATAATTATGAAGCTAACTATGAGGGTTTTAATCCGTCAGAACCTGAATCTTATATTGCTCTTTCAATGTACCAATCTAATCATTTGTATAACAGTTTATTAATTGCTAGTAAAATTCAAAATCAATTTAAAACACGCGTAAATAGAAAGGATAGGGGAGTAAAACAAGCTGGTTTTATGGTTATTAGTAGAGCTACGATGCCTAGTGTTTTAATAGAATTGGGATTTTTAACCAATAAGGTCGAAGAAGACTTTTTAAACTCTAAAAATGGAAAAATTTATATGGCATCTGCAATCTTTAGAGCAATCAAAGAATATAAATTAGAACTAGAGGCATTGATTTTAGAAAATTACACATCTAAAAAGGAAACTCATGAATTATATTTCAGTGTGCAATTTCTTACTTCAGTCACACCAGTAGATTTCAAGGGTCTATCAATTCAAAATCATGAGTTAATAAATAGTTTTCATGATGGTGATTTTTACAAATATAGTTATGGAAAAGTAGAGACACTAAAAGAAATAAATTCTTTAAAAGAACAATTGCTTTCATATGGCTACAATGATTTTTTTACTATAGCAATTTTAAATGGAGATAAAATATCATTAGCAGATGCATTATTAATTTTAAAGTAAATTTGTATATTCTAAAATAAAAGTCGAATTGTGAAAAAATCTAATGAATTATTAATAGGGATATTTACTTGTGTCTTGTTAGTTGTTTTATATTGGGGAGTCAATTTTTTAAAGGGCGAGAATTTATTTTCCAATAAAAAATTTTTCTATGCTGTTTATGAAAATGTTGATGGATTAACTATATCTAGGCCTGTTACAATTAATGGTTTTAAAGTAGGTCAAGTCGCTAATATCGATTTTAACTCCAATAATGCAGATTTAATTGTTGAAGTTGCCATCGAAGAAGATATTCCATTTTCAACTAATTCAATTTTAGAAATTTATGATTCTGATATTATGGGTTCCAAATCTTTAGAATTAAAATTTAAATCTGGAAATCAAATGGCAAAAAGTGGTGATACTTTAGTAGGTTCCATCGCATCTGGTTTGACAAGTGAAGTGACTGAGCAATTTGGGTCTGTTAAAATAGGTTTAGATCAATTGATAATTTCATTTGATAATGTTTTAAAAGAAATTGAAATTTTATCTTCCACTGCTAACAGATTATTAACTAATAATGAAAATCAGCTTTTAGCAAGTGTTAATAATATTGAGTCAGTATCCAGTGTGATTGAATCACACACTAAATCCATTGATAAAATAATACTTAACTTTTCTCAAATTACAGATAGTCTTTCACAAATTGAATATGTGTCTATTTCTAATAATATGTTAAAAATCTCAAAACAGTTAGAATCAATACTTGAAAATGTAAATAATGCTGAGGGTACTTTCGGAAAAGTGTTACATCAGGATTCTATTTATAATAATCTAAATACAGTTATTAATAGTATGGATAATTTGTTAGTTGATATACAAAATAATCCTAAAAAATATATTAATCTGTCTATATGGGGCAATGATAAAAAAAATAGTAAATAGTAGATATATTTTTATAACTAGTTGTATCTTTAATTACGTATGTTTTCAATAGCTAGTTTTTTATTTATTATTATTTTTTTAAGCTCCTGTTTTCTTTTTTACAGGAATATAAAAATCATTATTCGCAATATTTATCTTGGTAAAAATCCAGGTGCTTTTGAAGACTCTAAGGAAAGATGGAAGCAAGTTTTCTTTATAGCTTTTGGTCAAAAAAAAATGTTTAAAAAACCTTTGGTTGCAATTTTGCACCTATTTGTTTATGTCGGTTTTGTTATAATAAATTTGGAAATTATTGAAATTATTCTTGATGGTATTTTTAACACACATCGTATTTTATTTGCTCCTAAATGGGCAAATGTATATCGATTTTTTATTAATTTTTTTGAAGTTTGTGCAGTATTAGTTTTAGTATCTGTTATTATATTCTTATTGAGAAGAAATGTTATAAAAATAAAACGATTCTTCAATGAAGAAATGAAAGGTTGGCCGACTCTAGATGGGAATTTAATTTTAATTTTTGAAATATTTTTAATGTCTGCCTTTTTAACTATGAATTCAGCTGATTTGGCTTTGCAACAAACATCTTTNTCACATAAATATCCCAATACTGGTGATTTTCTTATAAGTGGATTGTTTTCCTCTTTCTTAGCCGAACAACTATCTGTAAAATCGCTTTTTATTTTAGAAAGGTTTTGTTGGTGGTTTCATATAATTGGTATTTTTGGTTTTTTAAATTATCTCGTAATTTCTAAACATCTTCATATTCTTTTTGCTTTTCCAAATACATATTATGCTAATTTAAAACCTAAGGGCCAGTTTACGAATATGCAATCAGTAACTAAGGAGGTTAAAAGTATGTTAGATCCTAATATTGATCCATTTGCTGAAACATCTTCAACACAGACTAGTGTAGAAAGATTTGGAGCAAAAGATGTGACAGATTTAAACAGAGTGCAAATTTTGAATGCATATTCATGCACCGAATGTGGTCGTTGTACTGCTGAGTGTCCTGCTAATGTTACNGGAAAAAAACTTTCTCCAAGAAAAATTATGATGGATGTGCGTGATAGAATTGANGAAGTTGGTCGCAATTTAGATCAAAATAAATCTTTTAATGATAAGTCTCTTTTACATGATTATATTAAGCCTGAAGAGTTGTGGGCTTGTACATCCTGCAATGCATGTGTTGAAGCGTGTCCTTTAAATATAGACCCTTTGTCAATTATTATTGACATGAGAAGATACTTAGTGATGGAGCAATCACAAGCACCAAGCGAACTAAATACAGTTTTCTCAAATATTGAAAATAATGGTGCTCCATGGCAGTTTGCTGCTACTGATAGATTAAATTGGAAAAATGNTGAATAATATAAAATTAATAAATAAGACTATCGAAGGAAAAGATATTAGTCCAGTTTTACCTCTAGAAGTTAAAAACTATCTTATAGATATTGATGGTACTATTTGTGATGATATTCCTAATGAACAAGCTGAAAGAATGTCTACAGCTAATATTTACCCTGAGGCTTTAGAAACTTTAAATAAGTGGTATGATCAAGGTCATATTATTACTTTTTTTACTTCAAGATTAGAGTCTCATAGAAGTATAACTGAAAAATGGTTAAAAGAACATGGCTTTAAGTATCATGGATTATTAATGGACAAACCACGCGGAGGAAATTATCATTGGATAGATAATCACATGGTTAGAGCGACAAGGTATGATGGGAAATTTACCGATTTAGTAGAAAAAAATGTAAAAATTCAGGTTTTTAAATAATATGGGAATAACTGTTAAAACAATGTCTGATATGTTTGCAAAAGGTGAAAAGCCTGAAATTTTATATTGGGTTGGATCTGCGGGTAGTTTTGATGATAGAGCAAAAAAAATAACACGTTCTTTTGTTAAAATAATGAATCACGCAAAAGTAAATTTTGGTGTTTTAGGAACTGAAGAGTCTGCAAGCGGTGATGTAGCTAAACGTGCTGGCAATGAATTTCTTTTTCAGATGCAAGCATTAATGAATATTGAGATTTTAAATTCTTACAATNTACAACGTATTGTAACAACTTGNCCTCATGATTANAATACACTTAAAAATGAATACAAAGATTTAGGTGGTATTTATGAAGTTCTCCATCATACTGAATTTATTTTTGAATTAATTAAGGAAAACCGACTTACACTTTCTGAAAACTTGAAAGANATGAGGCTTACATATCACGACCCTTGTTATTTAGGCAGAGGGAATAGTATTTTTGAAACCCCTAGAAAATTATTAAAAAGCTTAGGTGTTCAATTAATTGAAATGAAGCGTTCTAAGCGCACTTCTTTTTGTTGTGGGGCTGGTGGCGCTCAAATGTTTAAAGAGCCAGAAAAAGGGAAACAAGACATTAATATTAATAGAACTAAAGAGGCTCTTGATACTAATGTTGATGTCATTGCAACTGCATGTGCTTTTTGCAATACAATGATTACTGACGGTGTTAAATTTTTAGCTGAGGGATCTGTTGATGTTTTAGATGTTACTGAGTTGATTGTTAAATCGGAGAATTTATAAGATGCTCACTTTATACTCNGAACTTCCTAGTCACTCNAAAGNATTTATTTATCAATCTNATAAAGAACTTAATAANAAAGAATTATCTCAAATTAAAAATTTATTAATAGATTTTTCTAATAATTGGCAAACACATGGCAAGCCAGTATATAATACATTTAAGCTATTTAATCATTTTATATGTTTTTTTGTTGATGAGTCGTCATATACCACAAGTGGTTGTTCTCTTGACTCAATGGTTGGCTTAATCAAGTCTATTGGTATTAAATTTAATATTGATTTTTTTAATCGTAATAACATTGCGTTTATTGATAATATGCAAATTAAATTACTATCTATTAATGACTTTAAAGATTTGATACAACCTGATATTATTGTATATAACAATTTAGTCAAAACTAAATCAGAATTTGAGTCTTCTTGGAAGTCCCCGGTTCAAGAGACTTGGTTGAGTAGATACTTGTGAAAATTAAGNATAAAAAAAGGCTCCATATGGAGCCTTTTTTATTTCTAGTTACTTGTTACTTATTAAAAGAATAAGCTAAAGTTGATACCTGCAACAAACTCTGAGCCTGAAAGATCAGTAGTTTCTGCACCCATCATACCTACAAGAGATCCATTAGCACCATCTGTTGCTGGAGAAGTTCTTTCACCATCAACAATTAAGTCTAAATGNACAAATGGNTCTACTGCAAAGTGCTCTCTCCATACTAANGTGTAACCCATACCAAATCTCACGTGAGATGACTGAGTTCTTGTTTGAAGAACCATATCCTCCTCAGATACNTNACCATTAATATCGAATACTGGAACGTCTTCTGCCCAAGNTTCAGTTTGAGTAGTTCCACTATTTAAGCTAACTTCCATAAATAGATTTCTAGCTGCATAATATCTTGCAAATACACCAAACATTCTTGTATTGTTTGTAAGTGTGTAGTCACTGTGCTCGCCAGTAACAACGAAACCACTTGGAGAAGTAGCAGATGGAGTTAAGTATCCTGCAAAAGCTGGAAAGTACTCATCATCAGTGTCGAAATGAATTTCAGCACCAATTGCTAAACCATCTTGGATAAAATATCCAACTCTTGGAGTTATACTCCAATCTGTCCATTCAGTTTCAGAAAATTGACTTCCTGCACCTAATAGAACAGTTCCTTTTTTTGTTTGTGAGTTTGCTGAAAATGTTATTAAACATAGAGTAGCAAACATTAAAATAAACTTTTTCATAGTAATAATAATTATATAATTTTCTTAGTTAACAGGGACAAATATATATTAAAAAATCTACAACAAGAACTTTTTTATGTTTTATTCTACTTTTTTTATTAAAAAAATACGCTTTTTAACAACTTTCAATATGTTTTACAGATTGGAAGTGTACAATTTACAGTTTATTTATTCCGTAATTTAAATCCGTTTAAATACATTTGATTACTGTTATAGCTATTTGATTCATCTTTTTCAATTTCATAATAATTTGACTCAATTTCTTGATTGCATAAGATGTTTTCTAGTAAATTCTCATTAAATAATAATTTAATTTTTCCCGCATTAACATTATTAACACCTATTGACTCATTATTGTTTTCAAAATATTTCATCATACCATTACCTTTTAATTCGAAGAANTTTATTTGATTTTGTATAAAACTCCCTTCTAAAATTTTNCCTTTTATTTGATGGTATAAACTTGTTGTGTCCTCAGGGGCTATAATAAATGGGTTTTCAGCAATAAACATACTATCAATGTTATTATTTAAAAAATATATTTCAATTTCATCACCCGTAAGTTGAATATCTTTAAACCAAAGTGCAGGTTCATTTATCATTTTCATTTTAGTATAATTAGAATCGAAGGTCAATTTTTTACACTTCCCATATAGTTCATTCCCTAATATTTTTACATTATTATTAATTTCTGCATATTTTTTATTATCATCTATAATTATAGTGTCTCCTCTTATATTAGTCGAGTCATTATTGTTTAATAATTCTACATATGAATTTTGAGTTACAGTAGAAATCTCATTTTCTTGAACTAATCGGTCGCCAAAAATAGATATATTATTGTCAGATTTAATTGATATTTCATCTTTAAAATAACTTATATTTTTATCTTTTTTTAAATAATTAGCTTTAATAGTTGTACTGTCTGATATAATTGTTAGACCCTCGAGTATTTCAAAATCATTTGAGTTTCTTAAATTTCCCTTTTGACATTCAATTAATATATTTTCATAGTTAATAGAAGTTGGACCAAAAAAAACAACTAAACTGTCTTTATTTATCATATTTTCTGTATACATGGTTAGACTATCACTAATTAGTTTAATATTTTGAGAGAATATTGATTCTTCCTTTTTTAAATGATAAATAAATTCTTCACTAGAAATATTATAATACATATTTTCAACTATTCCTTTCTTCCAGTATTTGATAATTTTTTGTTTAAAATCATATTGAATGAAATCTCCAAAAATTGAAATATTATTAGTACTTAATTGACTGTTCTTGTAGAAAATTATTGTATTTAATCTTTCATTTATTTTAATTGAATCACTTAAACATTTAAGAGTGTCATTAAAAAATGAAACATTGCCCCAAGCTCTAACATCATCATTATGTTTATTAATTGTTATTGTGTCACATTGAATTTTTAAGTCAGAGTATTCTATCATAACATCACCGCAAAATTTTTGAAAAATAGTATCATTAATCTTTATCTGCTCTAACTTATTTGACTCTATAACATGAATTTTACTCTGGCAAAAGAGAGAGTTTGAATTAATTAAGAAAAAAACAATATAGAATAATATACTAGGAGAAGTCCATTTTTTCATCTAAATATTGTTTGAGATCTGTCAGGACCTATCGAAATAATAGAAACTGGAACTTTGAGCTCATTTTCTAGAAATGAAATAAACTTATTAAATTGAGATGGTATTTCATCTTTTGAAGTAATATTTGAAATGTCTTCTTCCCAACCTTCTAGTGTAACATATACAGGGTTTAGTAATGATTGATTTAAATCATATGGTAGGTGAGTGACTTCTTGTCCCATATAGTTATATGCAACACAAACTTTAATAAATTT
>NHIO02000037.1 GCA_002171975.2 Flavobacteriales bacterium TMED191 | reverse complement strand
ACTAAAATTGAATACTATGAAAAATTTGACCCAATTAATTGCTGTAGGAATAATAGTACTATTTGCAACATCAATCTCTAATGCTCAAAATCAGGGACCTATTTTGGCTGAAAAATTAGAAATACCAGAAAAAATTGTTAAACAACACATTAAAAAAAGATCAGCAATTTGGATTGATGGTCAATGGAAAGTAGAAAACAATCAATATATATGGGTAAGCGGACACTGGGAAGCAAAAAAAATTGGATATGTTTTTGTAAACGGTACTTGGACAAAAGACTCGCAAGGTTGGGTATGGACTGACGGCTATTGGAAACAAATCCCTATTAAAAAATGGAAACTGCTTTATGCATAGAAAATAAGATAATTAAAAAATGGAAAATATGGAAGGGTATGCGAGCATACCCTTTTTTTATGCCATTAAATTGAATAAAACTATATTTACCAAATAAAAATTGTAAATGTTTGAGAAACAATATAATATGGTGGCTACTACCATGTTTGGTTTAGAGTCAACTTTAGAGCAAGAACTAATTGAAATAGGTGCAAAAAAAATTGTTAAAGGCAACCGGTGCGTTTACTTCTTAGGATCTAAGTCATTAATGTACAAGGCAAATATACAGTTGCGAACAGCTTTAAAGATTCTAAAAACAATGAAACAATTTCAAGCTCATAATGAAAAAGTACTATATACACAGGCAAGTAGAATTAAATGGGATAGTATATTTAATGTAAACAATACTTTTAGTGTTTCCTCAACAGTAAACTCAAAACACTTTACACATAGTAAATATGTTTCTCTAGTTGTTAAAGACGCAATTGTTGATCAATTCAGAAAATACAAAAATCAGCGTCCCTCGGTAGACATAAAAAAACCTGATTTTAACATTCACATTCATATTTCTCAGAAAAACTGTAATATTTCAATAAATAGCTCTGGTCCATCACTCCATAAACGTGGATATAGGTCAAATCAATTTCATGCACCGATCAATGAAGTACTGGCTGCAGGTGTTATTATGCTAAGTAATTGGAGACGCAAAGAAAAATTAATAGACCCTATGTGTGGGTCTGGAACTTTATTAATAGAAGCAGCCATGATTGCTATTAATAGAGCACCAAATATAAATAGAAATTTTTTCGGTTTTCAAAAATGGAAGGATTATGACGAAGAGCTTTATAATACCATTATAGATAAAAGCTCTAAAAATGAAATAAAATATAATCAAATTATTCAGGGTTATGACATATCAGCATCCGCAATAGCAATTGCTAGAAATAATGTAGAGAATAGTAAATTAAATCACATTATTAAAATTGACGGAAAAAATTTTTTTAAATCCTCAATAAATTTAAAATCAATATTGATATTTAATCCACCATATGGTAAAAGAATAGAATTAAAGCCAGATTATTATAAACAAATTGGAGATACATTAAAAAATGAATACACAGATGCATGTGTTTGGATAATTTGTAGTGACAATGAAGAGCTAAAAAAAATCGGACTAAAACCCAGCAAAAAAATCAAACTATATAATGGTGCTTTAGAATGTAAACTCTTAAAATATGAAATTTATAAAGGAAGTAAAAAACATTAATAAACTTCAAAATGCGTAACTAAACAGGTTAACAAATTATTTAATGAATGTAGTAGTATTGGCAGTATTAAGCTATTTGATTTTAATCTAGCATATCCAAGTAAAATAGACATTGGAAATAATAAAAAGACAATAACAGCTATTCCATATTGAATGTGAATAATAGAAAATAAGATTGCGGAAATAAATACTGCTCCATGGCCACCAAAAGGAATCGGATTAAATATTCTTGGTAAATTGATTTTTTTTCGAATTATAATATATAACCCCAAAAAAACACCCCCCCATAAAAAAATAGCAATAGCACCTCTTTCATACCAACTATTTTCAAACTCAAAAATAAAACGAAAAATACTTAAATCAATTAAAATTATAATTAGAAGCGATAATACAAAGGAGATAAGTGTTTCTAGAATATATTCAATAATTATATATGGTGTTTTTTCTAAACCTTTAAATAAGAAACCACGAAACAACATTTCTTCAAAGATCGGTCCAAAAATTACTACACCAAAGTATAATAAAGGTAAGCTATTAGCACTTTTATAACTCTCTAAAACAAANTCAGTTGCGAATATGTCNGGATATTTTTTTGANANANACTCCATGACAATTAANAANGCAAATGTTGCTAAAAAAAAATAATATGAACTTTTAAAANTTAGCGAATTTAAGCTCANATAGTCATTGANATTTNCAGTTTTCAGCTTAATAAAAAANAAAATCATCAAAGCNCCAGCA
The DNA here is from genome assembly GCA_002171975.2 of Flavobacteriales bacterium TMED191. Lineage (NCBI taxonomy): Bacteria > Pseudomonadati > Bacteroidota > Flavobacteriia > Flavobacteriales > Flavobacteriales bacterium TMED191. The sequence goes on along the minus strand of NHIO02000037.1, from coordinate 7,709 downwards.
ATTGAAGAAATANACGAAATTAAACCTAAATTACTATANGCCAATAATTTAACATCTNAAACATCATTTATAGCTNTTTTTTGTAAGAACAATACAATTAGAGATTGAACAATAGTAAAAGAAACAAAAATTATAAATGATATAATTATTGTTGAATATAAATTCCAGTAAATGTCATTATTATTAATACTCATAGATGGAAATAAAAATACGTATTTTTGATTAATGGAAAATTACGATTTAGAAAATAAAAAAATATCATTTAATGTTTTTATTTTTCCACTATTTGTTGTTACAACTATGTCATTTGTCAAAATGATTGAATTAAAATATGGATATAATTTAAGTAATTATGGTGTTTTTCCAAACGAATTAAAAAGTTTGTCGGGTATTATTTTTTGTCCATTTATTCATGGCTCAACACAACATCTTTTTAATAATATAATTCCTTTATTTTTTTTATTATCTGCCATGATACACTTTTATGATGGTCTTGCGTATTATATATATATTCTTATACATATTTTTGCTGGAATATTATTGTGGTTTATAGGTAGAGAAGTTTACCATATAGGAGCTAGTGGAGTTGTTTATGGACTTGCAGCTTTTATGTTTTTTAGTGGTGTTTTTAGAAGAAATATCCAACTTCTTTCCTTTTCACTTCTTATCACTTTTCTTTATGGAAGTATGGTGTGGGGAATTTTTCCAGAAACAGTTAAACCCGGTGTTTCATGGGAAGCCCATCTTAGTGGGGCAATTATTGGATTTATTTTATCGATTATTTTCATTAAAAAGGGTCCTCAAAAGAAAAAATATGAGTGGGAAGATGACGATGATAATGACGATGATAATGACGATGATAATGAAAAATATACTTACGAGATAATTAGTAATTAAATTAAATTTTTTAAATTCATAAATCACAATTATTAACTTAAATACAAACATTAAACTGATGAAAAATTCAATTTATATTTTACTAGCGATTATAATTACCCTTTTGGGTTGTACCAATTCCTCAGATAGTGAAACCTTATTAAATGGCCAATACATTGAAAAAAATAAAGAAGGAATTGTCAAAACTATCGGTAACTTTATAAACAATGAAAGGGATGGTCTATTTGTATACTTTGACAATAGAGGAAAATTGCAAGCACAAGAAAATTATAAAAATAACAAATTGCATGGTGAGCAAATAACTTTACATAATACTGGTAAAGTTAAAAGCTTGATTAATTATGTAAATGGTAAAAAAAATGGTTCATATACAAAGTATTATAAAACTGGTAAACAACAAGAAACCGGATCATATCTAAATGATAATAAAAATGGTGAAATAATATGGTATTATGATAATGGTGAAAAAAACATCCTATACACTTACAAAGAGGGAGTATTAAACGGTCCAACTAAAATTTTCTCTAAAGAAGGTGATATTACTGAGGAGGGTAACTATTCAAATGGTCAAAAAATCAATAATTAAATTTTTATTTCTAAAATATAAATTTTACTTCTTATACAGATTTGTAGTTTAAATATCGTTCTTAATTAAATGTATATTTAATATTAATTTTTTTTGAATTTTTATTTGATTTTAGTATATTTAGTAATGTAATAAGTTAACAGTTAGCGAAAAAAACTGTTAAAAAATATACCCCTAAATCAATTAAAAATATTAAAATTATGAAAAAGTTAAACTTTTTAATGGCTATTTTAGCTATGGTATTCAGCCTTCAATTTTCATGGGCGCAACCTGGTTTTTATGAAATAAACGCTGGTGCATTTTATTTTTCACCTAACGTATTAGAAATCGAATCTGGATCCACTGTAACTTGGACAAACGTTGGTGGTTTACATGATGTAAATTTTGAAACCAACTCAATATCAGGAGCAAATTTTAATAATCCTGAATCCTTTGTTTTACCAACTGTATATTCTGCTGGTCCAGATAGCCCAACTGAAATTGGCTCATGGACCTTTACAGTTGAAGGCACATACACATATGACTGTTCTATTGGAACTCACGCTGCACAAGGAATGGTTGGAACAATCATTGTAATACCACAAGGTGAATACCCTGGNTGTATGGATGAAACNGCNTGTAATTTTGATCCAATTGCTAATATTGACGATTTAACATGCCTTTATGATAACATTTGTTGTGATGCATTAACTCCTGAATGTCTTGCATGTAATGCATGTCAAACACCTGAAGATTGGTGTTTAGACAATCCTGGCTTCAGCGGTTGTGATGCCTATGATGTTGTTGGGTGTATGGATGATGGATTACAAAACTGGTCCCCATTTCCTGGATATGCAGCAGATAATTACGAGCCTGGTGCAAACACTCCTGGAGAGTGTGCTTATTGGGGCTGCGGAAATCCTGATAACACATTAATGCTAGTTGGAACTTTCATGGATTTAAGTGGTCAGAATGGATGGAATGGAACTTCAATGACAGTTTTTAACATTTGGGAAGACTCTCAAATTTACGATGTTATGGATACAGTGTTTTATTTTGCACCTACACTAGATATAATGTACGAACTTCCCGCTGTACCTACAGAAATTGGTGATTTAGACGGTGATGGTTTTGACGACGCAGATTGTTGTGGTTTAATTGATGAGCTAGAATTTTTAGACGATGGTAGTGAAAATCCAAATTTTGGAGGGCCATTACCTGATGGGGAAGTAAATCACGATGATTGTTTAGAGTGTCCATTGAACGAAGCCTTTGTTGGCGAATTAGGATACGTTGTGAATTTTTGTGCACCTGACGACTTACTAGATGGATGTTATCAGTTAATTGTTGATGATGGCGACCCACAACAAGTAGCATGGGAAATACAAAATGCAGACATTTCTGTATTTGCGTTATCAGGATCATCTTACTTTGACTCTACTAGTGGTTCCGCTTGTACTGACGACCCCGACGATGGAGGTTATGATTTTTTTGATGTAAGTATTGAAAATGTAACATTTGAAGATGGTATATTATCAACACAAGTTTGTAATTTTGGAACTGAAACAACTACTAATTCGGAGGGAATTGAAACAGCAGGAACAACCTGGATTTTAATTGATGGTTTCGCAGAAATTTCTAATAGTCCCTCACAAATGGCAACAATAGATCCTTTTAATGGCGAAGCTGTAACTAGTGATGGATACTATTTAGGCTCTTGCTATGATTTTTCATATGATTTAAGTGATTTAACATCAGCTGCTGCAATTGGGCCTGGGGACCACAGTATTACTGTTTGGGTGAATGGAGGTGCCTCACAACCTCTAGGAGTGAATCCTGAGTTTGGTGAAACAAATTATGAAAACAACTATTTTACAATTTCATTTAACATCCCGGCAGTTTTTGGATGTACAGATCCATGGGCATCTAACTACAACCCAAATGCAAACTCAGATGACAATGGCAATGAGCCTTGCTATTATGTATGTGGAGATACAGATGGCGATGGAATTGTGGATGATGAAAGCTATCAATATTTTGATATTACTTGTGGAGGTGGATCATGGCAAGCAGAAATAGGATGGACAATTCAAACAACTGATGGTTTTGAATATATTTCTGGAGGTGCACCCTTTGACAGTAATGACTTTACTGATTATGGAATATGTCTTGCACCAGGCTGCTATGAGGTTATTATGACAGACAACTGGGGAGATGGATGGAATGGAAACACTTTAGAAATTGGAAATGATTTAGAATTTACTATTACTTTTGGAGCTAATGCATCTGCACTTTTTGAAGTTGGTGAAGGCGGATGTGGTGACTTCTTTGGTTGTACTGACCCATCTGCATCAAATTATAATGCAGATGCACTAGAAGATAATGGTTCATGTGAATATGACTGCTCGGCATTTACAGACGATAATGGAATTTCTTATGAATCACTAGAATTAAACTTAGATGGTGGTTCATGGCAATCCGAAATTAGCTGGGAAATTGTAGATGCTAACGGAAATATACTACTGTCTGCTGGAGCCCCTTATTCTGATGTTACATGCCTTCCAATAGGATGTTATACTGTAAATATGTATGATGAGTTTGGAGATGGTTGGAGTGGTAACATATTTACTTTAGAGTCAGGAAGTGGTTTTACTTGGACTTTTGAAGGACCAACAGATCCCTTCCCAAATGGAACTGAAACAACGGCAACAATTGCTACTGGCAACCCTAATGATTGCGGCATATATTTTGGATGTATGGACCCCGAAGCTGACAATTACAATGAGGTAAATAATGTTGAAGATGGGTCATGTGAATACTCATGCGAAGACGGAGGAACTCCAGTAACAGTTAGTTGTGACGGAGGAACTTGGCAAGGCGAAGTAGGCTGGACAATCTATGATGGAGATGGCGCAATTGTTCTATCAGGCGGAGCTCCATATTCAGCTCAAGGTATTTGTTTAGCTGATGGATGTTATAGTGTAATTATGACTGATACATTCGGAGACGGTTGGAATGGAAACGATTTAACAATAACAGGTGACGGAATTGATTTTGAAATTACTGCTACAGGTGATGGTGGATCTGCTGCATTTGGAATTAATAATCCAGAGTGTGTAACTGAGGGTTGTATGGACCAAACTGCTGAAAACTTTAATCCTGATGCCAACATGGATGATGGATCATGTGACTATGACTGTGACGCATGGCTTGATACAGAGGAAGAAGGTACTTGTTATTGGTATGTATGGGTATTTAATACATATGACTACACTGTAGAACAAATGGAGGGATTTGGCTTTGATTGTACATGTGTTGAAGACCCTGTGCCTGGATGTACTGATCCAAATGCAGACAACTATGAAGCTGATGCAGACGAAAATGATGGTACATGCATTTATACATGTGATGAAGATGATGGAGAGATATCGACTCCAATTACATGCGATGGAGGAACTTGGCAAGGTGAAATAACATGGCAAATATTTGATGAGAATGGAAATATTGTTGCTTCTGGTGGCGCTCCATACTCTAATGAAATATGTTTATTAGATGATATGTGTTATTCCGTTGAAATGCAAGATTCATATGGTGATGGATGGAATGGAAATACTTTAAATATTGGAGGTGTAGAAATGAGTCTTTATGCAGGAGCAAGTGGTAATGATACGTACAACTGTCCTTATGAGTGTAATTACTCTGAGATACCTGTTTCAGTAAATAATGGTGCAGGAACATCATTTGGATTCTCCATTACCAATAATGCCGGTGATGTTGTGGTTAGTGGAGGTAATGATTACGATGGGTCATTTTGTTTAAATCCTGATGATTGTTATGATGTTAATCTAGCCAGTTCGGAAGGAAATGGAAATGAAGGTGCAACTTTAGTTGTTGGAAATGAAGAATTTGGATGGAATGGATTTAGTTTCTGGTATGCTTATAATTATGATGCAATTGGAGGAGGGTGTCCTGTATATGGATGTACTGACCCAGAAGCTGACAATTATAATGAAAATGCTACACTAAATGAATCCTCTCCTACTGATTCAAGCGATCCTTGTTTATACTCAGGATGTACAGACCCTAATGCAGCAAATTATGATTCTACTGCAAATACAAACGATGGTTCTTGTGAATATATTTGTGAAGATGGACTTGATGCGTACGTAGTTATATGTGATGGAGGAACTTTTCAAACAGAAGTGTCTTGGGAAGTAGTAAGTGATGCAGGTTCTATCGTTGCAAGTGGAGGAGCACCTGCAAATACTGGGATTTGTCTTTCACCTGGATGCTATACTGTTAATCTGTATGATTCATGGGGAGATGGGTGGAACGGTAACACGTTAACAATAGGTGACATGAATTTTGAATTAGGAGATGGCTCTGAGTCAACAGGAACACTTGTAGCTGGTGTAGATCCAGAAGATTGTGGAGTCTTTTATGGCTGTACTGATCCAGCTGCAGCAAACTACGATGCAACTAGTACAGTAAATGACGGTTCTTGCTTCTATAATTGTGATCAAGATGGATGGGAATCTGTAACCTTAGTTTCTACAGAGGGCTCATACCCATACGAAATTGCCTGGAATATTGAAGATTCAAATGGCAATATTTTATTCTCCGCTGGAGACCTTGACTATGCAATTGATGGTGGATATGATTTTGATAATCCAGGAGTTGTAGATACTTGGGTGTGTTTAGATCCTGATGGATGTTATACTATCAATATGGCTGACGCTTGGGGTGATGGCTGGAATAGTGCAGTACTGACAATAGGACAACAAGATGGTAACAATACTGACATCACACTTTTTGCTGGTTCGTCAGGAAGTGCAGAATATGGTTATTGTCCTTTTGAATGTAACTTTGAGGCTCTAGATGTTGTTGTAAACGATGGAGCAGGGACAGATTTTGGATTTTCCGTTACTGACTACGACGGCAACACTATTGTTGCAGGAGGAAATAGTTTTGATGGCTTAGGCTGTTTTGATTTAGAAGGAGGTTGTTATACTATTGCTATATCAAGTGCTAACGGAGGTGGATATGGATCTGCCTCTCTGTCAATTGGAGAATTTGAGTTTGATAATAATGATGGAACTGGAGGTTATTATAGTTCTATAATTGAAGAAGGTCTTGGAAACGGATGTCCTACTCTTGGATGTACTGATGAAACTGCATGTAACTATAATTTAGAAGCAAATCTTGATGATGGCTCATGTTGGTATGCAGCTGATTGTGATAATTACTGTGTAACTGAAAACTTTGACAATTTAGCTGATGGAAGTGGAATTTCAAATAATAGCCTTTTTGATACATGGACTACTGATAATTCACAAGAAGATGCCTTTATTTCTAATGGCTCGGCAGTAATAACAACTGACACTGATATTATTACTACTACCCCTATTTTTGAAACTGGATCATATAATATTTCATTTGATTTAGGAATATATCCAGGGGGAGCAGGTTATTTTAGCATCGGTAACTCTAATGACCCAAACAATTGGCAATGGGAAATTGAAGTTATTTTTGGTGAAGATGGTCTTGGATATACTACACAAACATATGACACATGGAGCTATAATACTGGTGGGAATGTTGCTATTGAAATCGCAGTTGATTTAGATAACCAACTTGCATCTATATTAGTTGATGGTGCATGTGTAGAGACATGGGATTGGTCTGGTAATCTTGGTGGATTAAATTTCTGGGGAGGTGGCTCAAACACTGACTTTTCTGTTGATAATTTAAGTTTTTGTACTGGTGAAATCTCAATATGCATTCCTGGATGTACTGACCCTACAGCATTTAACTACAACCCAGATGCAACATCAGATGATGGATCATGTGACGCAATTGTTTTAGGTTGTACTGATACTGCTGCATGGAATTATAATCCTACAGCTAATACAGATGATGGATCGTGTGTAAATTCTTGTGCAGATATAGGGCAATCACAAATAGATTTATTTATGTATACAAACGGAATTGTTTCTGGTTGGTATGGTAGTACTATATCTATTGGTGATAATGAATATTCATTAGGTAATGTTTATCAAGAAACAATCTCATTCTGTGGTGATATTTCAGATTGTGTAACAGTAACTGCAGGTGGAGGGATTCAACAATATAATATTGGTTGGAGTATTAGTGCTGATGAAACTGAAATCCTTTCAGGAAGTGCACCATTTTTAGGTGAAATTGGTAATTGTACTATTTATGGATGTATGGACGAAACTGCATGTAA